>CANMCL010000029.1 GCA_947496345.1 Actinomycetota bacterium | reverse complement strand
CTGGTTTCACAAACTACAGCCTCTTCCGTCGTGGAACACAGATTGTCGGATACTTTGAAGTCGAACCTGATGCTGCAACTGCCTTTGCAAAATTAGGCAAGGCTGAATCAAATGCTCGTTGGGCTAAGTGGTTCGAAGAAGTTATTGTGAATTTAACTGACAACAAGGGCAATCTGATGGAAATGACAGAAGTCTGGCACTTGGATTAACCAATGTTTTGAGCCGAGATGGCTACATAGTTATGCCGCCATCTTGGCTCAAGCTTTGTCCGGTGATGTATTTTCCTTCATCAGAAATTAAGAAATAGACAAAACCCGCAATCTCCTCAGGCTTAGATGTCCGATGTAAAGGAACTGTGTCCAATCGTTTGCTAGAAATGCTTTCCACAGTTATATCTCTTAACTCCGCCAAACGCTTCAATACGTGCTCTTGCATTGGCGTATCAACGATTCCCGGAAGTATCGCATTTACATTAATTCCACGTGGAGCAAGTGCGTATGCCCATGATCGGGTCATGGCCAACATTGCTGTTTTGGACGAGGCATAAATAGCAGTCTCTTGTGTTGCTGTTAGCCGAGCAGACACTGATGAAATGTTTACTATCGATCCATTATCGACCATGGTTCTGCCAAGATGGCTCATCAAGTACCAAGGCGCTTCAACATTTACCGCATAAATATCACGGATATCTTGGGTTGTGAAATCTGTAATTTTCTTTAGACGAATTAACCCAGCGGCGTTTACGAGTGTGTGAGCACCCCGTCCCGCTTCTACAACTTTTGCACGTCCCTCATCATTTGAAAGATCTGCAACGACATGCTCAATACCTGCAACAGTCTTTAAGCCATCTGGATTAATGTCTACGCCAATTACGCGCATTCCTTCATCTCGTAAACGTTCTGCAGTTGCCCGACCAATACCGCCTGATGCACCTGTAACGACCGCGATCTTTCCTTTGACTGACATTTTTCCTCCTAAGAAATTATGTTCATTTTACTACCGATTAGAATTTACGAAAGAGTTCGATTCTTTTGCTGCAAACTTTTAAATGTTCCAGACTTCCAAAAATTCTTTGAATCTTTCAAGCCTTGAGTATTGCCTATTGCCTAGGTTCTGCCTAGTATTTAGGCTTACCAATTACCGGAGCGAACCGAAGCGGGGGATTTGATCATTATGCAATGGAGAAACGACGCGGGACTTGCTGGAAAATCAGTAGTTGTTACAGGAGCAGCCGGCGGCATTGGAAGTGCGGTTGCTCGCGGATTTGCTGAGGCTGGATCCAAGGTGCTTCTCGTAGATATTCCAAGTTCCCCACTTGCCGATGTTCTCAAAACTTTGACCGGTAGCGGCCACCAGATTTTGCCTTGCGATCTTGCAGATCTTAAAGGCCATGTAAATATTTTCGAAAAAGCGGCAGAAGCCGCAGAAGTTGTCGCCCTTGCGCATTGCGCTGCCGTTCTTCGCCGTCGTTCAACTCTCGATGAAGTCACCGAGGAAGACTGGGATCTGCAAATCGATGTAAACATGAAAGCTACTTTCTTTTTAAATCGCACAGCACATGCTCACTTTAAAAAGAATGGAACCAAAGGTTCAATCGTTAACTTCTCATCACAAGGTTGGTGGACTGGCGGATTTGGCGGCTCAGTGGTCTATGCCGGAAGTAAAGGTGGCGTCGTCACGATGACTAAAGGCTTAGCTCGTTCATTTGCACCTGATGGAGTCCGAGTTAATGCTGTATCTCCCGGTGGAGTAGACACTTCGATGATGACAGGAAATCAAACCCCAGAACAACTTGCATCATTTTTAACCATGATTCCAATGGGAAGACTCGCAACCCCAGAAGAGCTGGTTGGTCCAGTTATATTCCTCGCATCACAGGCTTCAAGTTATGTTACTGGGACAGTTGCAAATGTCTCCGGTGGACAGTTGATGTACTGATCAATTGCTTCAGAGCGAAAGGCTTAGAACTGCAATTCCCAGCACGGTAAGTATTGAGCTAATGATTATCGCCTTTTCGGGACGCTTTTTATAGGCAACAGTTTCAATCACGATTACGGTAATCGGAATCGCTGCCATAAAAGTCTGCACAACTAGCGGGCTGCCCTTTTGAATCGCCTCGATTGTTGTCATGTGGCCAATCGCCATAAACATTGATCTGCGAAATAACTCATAGAAGTCGCGAAGCTTTAATCCAATGGGTGGAAAAATGATGATAAAGGCCAGACCAGAGAGAATCTGTCTGACCACAAAGGTCTCCGGCATCCCGACGCCTTCCTGGGCCAAAAGCTTGGCGAGTACTGCCACAGCTCCATTTCCTAAGGCGGCGACCAAAATAAATGCATATGTCTTTACCGAGTTCAAGCCAGAAATTGAATTTCGCAGTGGATACAAAGTTATGCCCATCAAGAAGGTGACGAGCAATATTTGAGCAACGGTAATCGAAGTGCTCAGAAAAATCGGCGAGAGTAGTAGAACGACAATGGGCGCCATAGCAGGTGCCACAGAACTCACGGATGCAGTGCTCTTGGAAATTAGCGAGAAGATAATGTAGGCAAGAAACCCACTTGCAATCGCCGAAATTACGTGCAAATACGGAACTGAGCCTGTGGTGAGTTTCCAGGATGGCCCGGTACCGATAAATGGAATTGCGAAGACAGCGTTAAGGAGAAAAAGTGGCCC
The DNA here is from genome assembly GCA_947496345.1 of Actinomycetota bacterium. Next base: position 6,928 of record CANMCL010000029.1, on the reverse strand, counting down.
AATTGCTCGAAAGATCGAAATTCGAAGCGTCACACCTTTTGTAAAGAAAGTTCCGAAGGCAAATGAGAGCGTGCCTGCAATCGCGAATAGATAAAACACGATTTACGCCACCTCCATTTAATTCCTGGAAATTTCGTAAATTTCCAGAGAGCGATCCTACTTTTCCGCAGAATTCCTAGATCTGCATACAGTACACCCGATTCAAAATCCCGAACGGCAAATGTTCCTTCGAGCAAATAATGAATTCACTTCTGCATAATCGATCTACGGTTACCCGGAATCAAAGGCTTACAAATGTTTAAAGGTATTTATCAAAAAGATAAGGAGGAGCAAAAATGCTCCTCCTTATCTTTTCACTTTAGAATCTTTTAAAGTGTCCGTGAATTAAACTTTAGAACTTATAAAGTTTTGCAGCATTCTTGTTAAGGATCTTCTCTTGCTCAGAAACAGAGAGCTTTTCAATGTATTCACGGTAGTAACGCATGATTGGGTCATAGGAGCTGTAGAGGCGATCGACTGGCCAGTTAGAGCCAATCACGCAGCGATCTGGACCAAAAGCGTCCAAACAGGCGTCAACCCAACGCTTTAGCGACTCTTTAGTGAAGAAAGGATCGGTCATTGCTACGCCTGAGATTTTCATCGTGACGTTACCGGCCTTAGCCAAGCCTTCAATAGCGCTCTTCCAGTTTTGGAAGTAAGTATCGGTGCGCTCACGTGGGAAGCCGATATGTTCAAGAACGATTGGAAGATCTGGGTGACGCTCGGCAAGCTTGCGCGCCTCAGGCATATTCATCCACTCGCAATCTAAGTCAAATACTATTTGATTTTTGGTCATCCACTTTAGCGATTCCTCGTAATTTGGATTTAGCTCCTTTGAAGCAAGCATTGGCTCCGCATTAAAGTCACGCACTCCCACAAATATGTTGGATTTTGCATGATCTTCTAGTTGGGCAATTGCGCCAGCTGCTCCAAGATTGCTGTCGGCGACGATTCTGATTGGAATTGGAGATGTCTCATTCATCTTGGTTAGCCAAACAGTTTCGGTTACTGGATTTGGCGATCCAATTGCGGCCTGTACGTGGACTACGCCTTCAACGCCAGAGAATCTTGATTCGGCGCGGAAATCTTGAACCAGATATGCCTGAGATTTGATGGCGTCAATGTTTCCAATGATTGGGTGGTGGAAATCCGGCGCTAACCAGACCCACTTTAATTCAGGGTGAGAGAAGTCAAAGAAATGAACGTGTGTATCAATTATTGAGATTTGATTGTTCGACATTTTGGGTACCTTTCGCAACTAGTGATGTAAGTCTTATTACATTTTCAAATTAAATTAGGCAAGTCCTTGTCCCGCCTCTATAACGGCTCTATATTAGAACCAATTACTCCAAAGGAGAAGACCTGTGAAGATTGTTAAAGTTGAGCCAATTCCAGTTGCCTACCCAGAGCCAAATGACTTTAATGCCGAGCGCTACCTTTGCTTGGTCAAGATCACGACCGATGACGGTCTTGTCGGCTGGGGCGAGTCAATCACACAGTTTAAAGAGGCTAATGGCGCCGTAGCCGCTCTGATTAACGGGCTTGCTGAGGATTTTTTAATTGGAAAAAATCCAATTGATAACTATGCAATTTGGCATTCACTGAAGGAGCGCGCCTGGTGGTACGGCTATCGCGGTGGAATCGCTTCGTATGCAATCTCTGCAATCGATATTGCACTTTGGGATCTAAAAGGTAAAGCGCTAAACACCAGCGTTCTTGAATTACTTGGTGGCCCAGTACATGATCGTTTGCCTGCAATTGCATCTGGCCATGCTCACGATGTTGATATTAAGAAAATGGCAGAAGAAGCAAAGACCTGGATGGACCAAGGTTTACAGGGAATGAAAGTTGGTTTTGGAAAGCGCGGACACGCACATCTTGGATATGAACACAATCGAGATGTTGAATATGTAAAGGTTATGCGTGAAACTCTCGGCGAAGACAAGATGATCATGATTGACTGTGGTTACGCAATTAAATGGGATGTTGCAACTGCCGTTAAGCGCGTTCAAGCATTTGATGATTACAACATTGACTGGATTGAAGAACCACTAGGTGCTTGGGATCCTGCAGGTTATGCCGATCTTCGTGCAAAGACAAAGACGCTTATCGCCTACGGTGAGCGCGAATGGCAAGTAGGTGGATTCGAAGAAATTCTCAAGACCGGGACATGCGATGTCTTCGGAATTGATCCAGGTCGCGCCGAAGGAATCACCGGATTTAAGAAAACTGCTGACCGTATTGAGGCTTATCGTCGAACCGCTAATGCGCACGCGTGGTCATCTGCAATTATCTCTGCCGCAAGCCTTGCTGTTTCATTTAGCAGCGCTGCATTTAGACTCTTTGAGTTCAAGCCTCTGGCCAACCCTATGCAAAATGATCTAATCACCGAGCCTTTCACGCACTCTGAAGGCTGGGTATATCCACCACTTGGCAAACCAGGTCTTGGTATTGAAATTATCGATGAAGTAATCGATAAGTATCGCCAGAAGTTTTAACAGCTTCTAGCTCTTTATTTGAATTCGCCTCTCGTTTATGGGAGGCGTTTTCACTTTAATTACTCAAAGAGACTTTGTGCCTGCGAACTTAGTAGAGCCTCTATTCGCTTCGATCCTTTATCGAAAAATTCTTCATCACGCTCAACCAGCACTGCAGAGCGCTTAGTTATCAACGCGGCTTCACCGAGTGAAGAAGAACCTGCAAAGGGATCAAGCAAGACATCGCCTGGATTAGATAGCAATTCAATCAAATAGCGCAGCAAGTTGACAGGCTTTTCCGTCGGATGAAGTCTATTTCCAGCCTTGCTATTGAAGTTTACGAAGTTTGGAACGCACAATTGAGCAGAGCCTTCATCTTCTGAGTAAATATTTACTGAGCGCTCAGCCGCCGCCGAAGCAACCTCGGCGATAGCGTTATTTACAATCTCTTTGATTCGGCTGGTACTTGGTCGCACATCCAGCTTTTCTAGTGCTTTTCGGATTTCAAAATCAATAATCGTGGACGCTTTATCTGAAATCGCGATAATTTCTTGCACAGTAATTTCAGGTTCTTCTTTAAACTCGATATCCGCGTTGAATACCGCCTTCGAACCCTTAACACCTAGAACAATGTATTCACACGCACTCATCATCATGTGCTTTCGGTTGACTGGAACCGCATTTGGCTTACGCCAAGTAAGAGTGCGACGTGGCTTTAACTTTGCATCCTTAAGCGCTGAGATCAGATCGGATAAATACTCATCAGCGCAAAAAATTGCAAAGCTGCCACCGGAGCGCAAAACTCTTTCAAATTCAAGAGCCCAACGCTTTAATAAATCCTTAAATTCTTCAGGCGTGTAAGAATCCCAACCCTTTTCAGCATCGAAGCGATAAGAGTTGATGGTGTTGCCTTCGTATGTATGAAAGTTTGTATCTCGCGCAATGTTAAATGGGGGATCGGTGAGCACTAAATCGATTGATTGATCTGGAAGCCAAGTAAATCCATCATCATTTACTAAACGGATATCGCCTTGAGCCGCGTGGGTTTTCCCAACCAGGTTCGGATCAAGATCGCTGATGTTCAAGTAGGACTCTTCCCTTATGTGCTATCTGGCCAAGGACAAATACAGTGCTTTCTCCAATAGTAGTGGTCAGTCCGACAACTCTGTGTAACTAGCCAAGTGTATGATTCAAGATCTAATCAAGCGTTGAGAAAGCGGTAGCCCATGACATTTGTTATGTACTCAACTAGCTGGTGTGGCTATTGCAAACGCTTAAAATCTCAACTCGCCGACCTCGGCGTCACCTTTGAAGAGATCAACATCGAAGAAGTCGAAGGAACTGCCGAGATCGTCGAAAAAGTTAATGGCGGCAATCGCACAGTGCCAACGCTGGTTTTCTCAGATGGAACGGCAATGACAAATCCTTCGGCGAAGCAAGTCGTAGAAAAGATCGCCACTTTGCTTTAACTACTATGCGTAACTACGTAATTAAGAGTTAACAGAAAATTTAGCGAGCGGTGTGCCCACCATCTACAACTAGAACTGTGCCTGTGACCATGCTTGATGCCTCGGATGCCAAGTAAATTATTGATCCTACGATTTCTTCTGGTTCTCCCATTCTGCCCATAGGGATATTCGCCTTGAAGAATGCTTCACCTTCTGGGTTTTCTTTGATGGAAGCCACAATCAATGGAGTTCGAAAATGTGTTGGAGCAATTGCATTTACACGGACACCCTGAGTGGCCCATTCAATAGCTAAGGTGCGCGTCAGAGCATGAATTGCGCCTTTGCTCGCAGAGTAATTTGCATTCCCGTTAGGTAAACCGACCAAGGCCGCAATCGATGAAATAAAAATGATTGAACCTTTGGTCTTTGTCGTAATCATCGCTCGGCCGGTTGCTTGTGCCAGATTCCACGCACCATTTAGGTTGACATCAATTACGTCTTTCCAGGTTTGACTTGTCATCTCAATCGCCGGGCTTCGGCGGCCAATCCCAGCGGATGCAATAACGATTTGTGGAGTTCCGAATTTCGCGATGACTTCTTGCACACATTTTTCAACTACGTCAGCATCGCGGGTATCTGCAACCAAGGTAATTGCGCGTCCACCTGCGGCAGTTATTAGTTCGGTTGTCTCTTCCGCAGCTTTTTCGGTGATATCGAGAACACCAACACTTGCACCGCGCTCTGCTAGAGCAAGTGCGATCGTGCGACCGAAACCACTTCCCGCCCCGGAAATGATGGCAACCTTGCCGTCAACCGAGAAAAGTGGATCAGAATGTAAAGTCAACCGATTTTCCCTCTGAAGAGTTCCATTCCCCGGACACCGACAGGAATTCGCCAAAGTCGGCCATCCATAGGAGCCTCTGCAGTTATTGCAGTGATATCACCGAAGTCAGTGACGATCAGATTATCATCGTAGAAAACACAGTTCAAAGGCGCTCCGCCAGTTTCTAAGAAATCGATATATGAACCATCAGGACGTAATATATCCACACCACCACCCATAACGACAGTAATCCATAGATTTCCTTTTTCATCAATTTTTAAGCCGTCCGGTATATGGGTTTCAGGAAGCTGAGCAATTTGTTCTGATTTCCCCCCTGGTTTAATCCGATAAACGCCACGTTCATATGATTCAACCCAAACAATTGAACCATCTTTTTCTGCGGTGATACCGTTTGGGTAAGCTGCAGGAATTTCGAGAAGCATCTCTCCACTTCCATCTGGGTTAACAGCGAAGATGCGACCCATTCCTCGATTATCAGGATAGTAATCACCCGGATCGGTAAAATATAAACGTCCATCTGGCCCAAAAGTTAAATCATTCGGTGCCTGTAATTTATGTCCAGCTACTTCTGTAACTACAAATTCAACACTTCCATCTGGCCATGCCTTTTGAATTGAGGGCACAGACATAACTTCAGCTTTCCATGCGCCAACAGTTCCGCCATTTTGCGTAATGTAAACAGCACCGTCTGAACCCAACATGCAAGCGTTTGGTCCGCCACCACAGATTGCATAATCATGAATACCTCGATCAGGTGACCACGCAATAATCTTGCTGGTATAAGTTTCAACCATAACTATTCTTCCGTCTGGTAAAACATCTGGTCCTTCTGGATGTCCAAGACCGCTACCTAGAATTTCTATAGGAAATTTCATGCTGTGCTCCAATCAAAACGATAGAGCTAAAGCATTGCGGGAAATGTTTAAGATCTAAATTAATTCTCCGAAGAACTTCATGAACTGTTATGCAAATGAGTGCTAGCACTCATTTGTTATACATATGAGTGCTAGCCCCAATTCGCAGGATTGCCCTACGTCTAATTTAGGCTTACTTTATGGAAACGGTTCCAACTGGAAACGGTTCCAAATGGACGGCTCCTCATGGCCGGTCCTTCAAGATAGGGAGAGAAGCACGCATGAAAAATTCGACTCTAAAGCGTGGAGTAGTTGTCCTGGCTTCAGCCGGGCTGGCAATCACTTCCACAATAGGTGCATCTGCGGCGGGTGGCGACACTGCTGCTGCAATCAAGATTCTTAAGGGGCAAGGGTTCACTCAGATTGCTGATGGAATCGGCCTTGCGAAAGCTCCAGCCTCAGATAAATTAAGCGATGGATCAACATTTAAGCTTGCTAAATCAATCAGCGACAAAGTTGCAAAAGGCAAGATGCTTAACTTTGCGATGTCATACGGTGCAAAAGGTATTCCTCTGTTCTCACAGCAGTATTACCAAGGCGCGACCAAGGGCACACAAGCTGCAAATCGCATTGTTCTAATGAAGCTTCGCGACGTTTCACCTGAAGGAAATAGCCAAGATGTACAGAAGCAAATCGCTGGAATTGAAGCACTTCTGAACACAGGTCAAATCGATTGCTTGTCTATCCAACCTCTAGATAACTTCAGCTTTACTGCAATCACAAAAAAGGTAATGGCTAAGGGAATTCCAGTATTTACCGTGGGTGTTGAATCTGCAGGTAATGAACTCTCAAACTTCACCCAGGTTTCAAAGAAAGAAGGCCTACAGGCTGCAGCAATCACTGTTGACTGGATGAAAAAGAACAACAAGAACCTAAAGGTGTTCGCCGTTTCTGGTGGAGATCCGTCAGCAACTTGGGCACAGGGTCGCATGTCAGGCTTTATTGAAGGAATTAAGAAGGATGTTCCTGGTGCTAAATTCCTAAATACTGCTTCTAATGCACTGGTAACAAGCTACGACTCAGCAAAGACACTTGATGCTTACAAGGCATTTATTGCCGGTAACCCAGATGTTGAATTCATTCAAAATGTTGACATCGGAGCTGAATATGCTGGCCGTGCAATTGTTGATGCAGGTCTTAAGAACAAGGCATTCACAATTGGCTGGAATCTCAGTGTAGGTCAACTGGATAAGATCGATGAAGGAG
>CANMCL010000028.1 GCA_947496345.1 Actinomycetota bacterium | reverse complement strand
TGACTGGCCAGTTCGGATTGATTCTTCGCACGCGATCGCAACTCTCAGCGCTTCGCGCGCCGAATTTGGTGGGCAAGGATTAGAAATTTCGCCTTTAGCAAGTTGATGAAATGCTTGAGATTCCTTTGCAAATGCCTCACGAAATCTTTCGATAAAACCTTTATATCTGACTGGTTCAAAATTCATTTCACCTTCAATGTCATGGATCGGCGTCTTTTTATTTAAACCGATGGAAAGAGAATCCTTTGAGCCAAATATTTCCATGCGAACATCGTGACCTACTGGGTCGTGGCGCGTTCCGGTGATGGCTACCTGAACGCCGCTGCTAGTTGTTAAAGAAATTAACGAGACGTCAGCATCACCATATTTTGCATATTGCTGATGTTCGCGCACAGCTTGGGTCGCGTAAACTTTTGATATCTCGCTCTGGGTAATCCAACGGATGAGATCAAAGTCATGAACATGTAGATCTCGATAGATACTTCCACTGCCTTCTAAGAATTCCAGAGTTGAAGGCTGGTGGTCGTGGGCGTACATATGTAATGTGTATAAGGTTCCGACATCTCCGTTAGAAACCATCTTGGCGGCTTTTCTAATCGGTGGATCAAAGCGCCGTTGAAAACCTACTTGAATCTCTGTTCCAAATTTCTCTGCTGTAGCAATGACTTTATCTGTCTCTTCCACGGTGAGCGAAATCGGCTTTTCACAGAGGATTGGTTTTCCAAGCGGTAGCAAACTATCGAAAATTTCTACGTGGACGTTTGTTGCTGTGGCAACTACATATCCGTCAAAAGTTTCGTTATAAATCTCGGAGTACTTTCCTGCGTTGCAACCCAATCTCTTGGCCAGTTCATCAGCAGCTAAATCGCGCCGATTGAATATTGTTACCTCAGCGCCGTCACCAAGTAAATCTTCGGCGCGAATCGCACCCATGCGCCCAGAACCAATAACGGCAATTTTCATTTGGCGCTCTATCTCCGGCTTCCACGTGGCTAGGTCTTCACTATATAGTTCGTAACTAGAAATCTGAAGTTCTTTCGTTTATTACCCTGGAAAAGGATTGTGAAATCGATGCAACTCGACCTGATTGCCGTAGGTCGAATTAGCGTTGACCTCTTTGCTGAGCAGATCAATACATCCTTTAGTCAGCCGCAAACTTTCCATAAATCTATTGGTGGCTCTCCCACAAATGTGGCAGTAGCGGCGGCTCGATTGGGCCATATGAGTGCGATAGTTACAAAGGTTGGTGTTGATCCTCTGGGTCAATATGTTGTAAACAAATTAAACGATTTTGGCGTAAACACTGATTATGTAAAGGTTGCTGAAAGTGGCTTAACGCCGGTTGTACTCGCTTCACAAGATCCACCAGAAGATCCAAAGATAATCTTTCATCGCCAGCCTTCGGCTCCTGATACCCAGATAATCGTTAGCGATGTAGATTCCGAAACTATATTGGCTGCAAAAATCTTCTGGGTAAGCGCATGTGCTTTATCTAGCGGTGAAACTGCGAAGAGCGCGATCAAATGGCTTCAACTTCGCGATCGCAGAGCCGAGTCAATTATCGATTTAGATTACCGACCTTCATTTTGGCCAAACGTGGAAGCCGCGCGCGCTGCAGCGCAAGAGGCTATTTCGCTCTGCACGATTGCAATTGGAAATATTGCTGAATGCCAAGTTGCACTTGGAATCTCTGATCCGCAGGAAGCGGCGACCGAACTTCTAAAGTGTGGGGTTCGTATCGCGATTGTGAAGATGGGTGGAGATGGCGTTCTGCTTGCCACGCAAAATGAACGAATCGTTATCGCTCCACGTCCGATCAAATTGGTATGCGGACTTGGTGCCGGAGATGCCTTTGGTGGAGCACTAGTGCATGGCTTGTTAAGCGGCTGGGGATTACAAGAAATAGGTGAGTTTGCCAACGCTGCTGGTGCCTATTTGGCTTCTGAGTTAATGTGCTCCGATGCAATGCCAACCATTGAAGTTCTCAATAACTTTATTGGCACAGGAGGTAAGCGGTTATGACTTTCGATCGTAAGCGCTATCTCGAACTTATTGAAGCCCGGATCAATAATCCGGCATCTCTTCAGAAAGCTTTAAAGAATCGTGCGCGCAGAACCGTTGCTGGTAAAGATGGCAAATTAATGTTGCTTGCGGCAGATCACACGGCGCGCGGAATCATCGCTGCAGGAAATAATCCAACAGCCATCGCAGATCGATTCGTTTTGCTCGATAAATTAATTCGTGGTTTAGCCGTTGACGGCGTTGACGGCGTGATGGCAAGTGCGGATATCTTGGAAGAACTTGCTTGGCTAGGTGCGCTTGAAGAAAAAGTTGCAATTGGCACTATGAATCGCGGTGGAATTATCGGAGCTACTTGGGAGCTCGATGATCGCCTAACCGCATACGACGCCGAACATATAAAGAGCATGGGGCTCGATGGCGGAAAGACTTTGCTGCGCATTGATGAGACGGATCCGGGAGTTGCAAGAACTATCGAAATGGTTGCTCAAGTCACCACACAACTGGCTGACCTAGAACTCGTTTCAATGATCGAGCCACTTCCATATATGAAGAACTCAGATGGCAGAGCAGTGCTTGATCCATCAGAGGAGAAGTTGATAAAGGTAGTCTCAATCGCATCGGCACTTGGTTCATCATCAGCATTTACTTGGCTAAAGATTCCAGCACCTGCAAATCCAGAAAGAGTTGCGGCGGCAACGAGTTGTCCAATTTTGTTATTGGGTGGAGATCCAGGAAGTAATTGGGAAGAAGTCTTTGCCAAGTGGGAGAAAGCTTTGACTGTTCCTAATATCCGTGGTTTGGTTCCAGGCCGCGCTCTTTTATACGGTGAAGATTTAGATGTAGAAGCTGCCGTATCTCGCGCAGCAAAAATGGTTAGAAAAGGTTGATGATGAGTTGGTATAAACCCGCTGGAACGCTAGCGACTGCGGATGCAGAGATTTCATTAACGCCAAAGGATGCGCAATGGGAGTTCTGTGGTTTCTATACTTATGACTTAGCAAAGCGTGCTGAAGTTAGCGTTGAACTTAAAGGGCGTGAGGCGATATTGCTTCCGCTCTCTGCTCAAGATGTGAAGGTAGATGTAGATGGTCAGTCATTTACTTTAAAAGGTCGCACTGGAGTTTTTGCAGCAGTTTCCGACTGGATCTATCTTCCAGTTAATTCATCAGTGAAATTCTCTGGAAAATCTGGCGAAGTAGCGTTATTGACCGCTGAAGCGAGTGAGCAATTTCCAGTTTGCTACACACCTGCTGAAGGCGTTTCCGTTGAAGTTCGCGGCTCAGGTAAGGCAACCCGCCAAGTGAATAACATTGCAACGCCAACTAGTTTTACCGCTTGTCATAAAATTTTGGTCTGCGAAGTTATTACTCCAGGTGGAAATCTTTCCTCTTGGCCACCACACCGCCACGATAAATTTCCGGGTTGTCCCACAATTAACGAAGAGGTTTACTACTTCCAAATTGGTAAGGAAGGAACCGACCACGGTGATGGCGAAGGCGTTGGCTTCTTCCACGTTTATACCGTCGATGGTTCTGTAGATGAAACTGTGACCATTCACGATAAAGATACTTATGTGGTGCCTCATGGTTATCACGGACCATCAATCGCTTCCCCTGAATATCCAATGTACTTTTTAAATGTAATGGCCGGACCTGCCGCCGAACGCAGTATGGCTTTTTGCGATGATCCAGCACATCACTGGATTAGAGATTCATGGAACGATCAAGTGCAAGACCCTCGTTGTCCAGTTACTTCAGCCCAAGGCAAGATAGAAAAAGGTTAGAAAAATGAAAAAAGATATCCGCATTGCAGTTCTCGGTCTCGGCTGGATGGGACAAGCACACTCACGCTCTGCGCTACGCATTCCATCGCTATTTCCTGATCGCGGTTTCCAACCAATCCTGCAAGTTTGTGCGGATGTTGATCCTGTGCGACAGAAGAGCGCAGTTGAAGATTACGGATTCGCGCGCGCCACTGGTGATTGGATGGAGGCAGCAACTGCATCAGATGTAGATGCAGTGTGGGTAACAGCTCCAAATATGTTGCATCTTCCGATGATTGAAGCGGCAACTAAGGCTGGTAAAGCGGTATTTAGTGAAAAACCAATCGGTGGAAAACCAGAACAAACAGTTGAAGCTTATAAATTAGCGAAGAGCGCTGGCGTTCCAACTGGAGTTGGCTATAACTATGTTTGGGCTCCCCTGGTTCTGCACGCAAAGAACTTGATTGCTAGCGGTGCGCTCGGAGAAATCACGCATTACCGCGGACGTTTCTTGAGTATGTATGGAAGCGATGAACTCGGTTTGCTCACTTGGCGTTTCAAGTTAGCCGATGCTGGTTACGGAGTATCCAGCGACATTTTGAGCCACAGCGTTTCAATGGCACAGTTTTTAGTAGGTCCAATTTCTGAAGTTGTCGGAATGCAGAACACCACAATCAAAGAGCGTCCATTGCCTTCCGCAAATGCCAGCCATTACTCCCGTGGCAAGGCAAGTGATCCAAAGGGACTTGTTGAAAATGAAGATTTCGCTTCGATGCTCTGCACTTTCGCTAATGGCGCTACCGGAACTTTTGAAGTGAGCCGCACAGTCGTTGGACCAGAAAGTCAGAACGCCTTTGAAATTTACGGAACCAAGGGATCACTTTTGTGGAACTTGGAAAAGATAAACGAGTTGCAATATTACGAACTAGGAAGTTCGCTTAACACTGGCTACACGACTATTTACGGTGGAGATCGCTTCCCATTCCACGGAGCATTTGTTCCTGGGCAGGCAAATGCCATTGGATTTGAAGATCTGGTTGCAATTGAAGATTATGTCTTTATGCAATCAATAGTTGAAGGCAAAGCCTTTGGCCAAAGCTTTAAAGAGGCGGTCGATGTAGTTAGCGTGCAACAAGCTTTGATTAACTCTTGGAGCTCGCGCACTTGGGAGCAAGTTAAAGATTTAAGCCGCTAAACCAATCTAAAGATTCTGGATTGGCAAGTGCACCTAAGTTGTTGTTCGCTACCTTATTTATTACATTTGCAACGGCGATTTCCACGAGTTTATTGCTCTTGGTCCGCGGAAATTCGGGCGCTTGCAAAATGAGCGCAGGCACGTGGCGCGGGCTCGCTTTCGTCTTTAGCGCCGATTTAATCTGAGTAACAAGTTCTTCTGTTAAATCTATTCCCTCTGCCATTTTTACAAAAAGAATGACTCTTGTATCGCCATCCCACTTTTGGGCAATCGCCAAAGATTCGGTAACTTCAGCAAACTCCTCAGTGATGCGATAAATCTCCGCGGTACCGATCCGCACTCCACTGGCATTTAGCGTTGCATCTGAGCGGCCTTGCACAATGAAGCCACCTTCTAGAGTCTTTTCTACATAGTCTCCATGCGTCCATACGTCGGCAAATCTTTCAAAGTAAGCAGACTTAAATTTAGCGTTACCTGGATCGTCCCAGAAATAGAGCGGAACAGAAGGAAATACGTTTCTACAAACTAGCTCTCCATTGACTCCGACTTTTGCCACATCGCCATTCTCACTTAAAACTTGTACATCAAGTCCCAGCGCTGGCACTTGAATCTGACCTGAATAAACCGGCATATCGGGAGCGCCGAGCATAAAACATCCGCAGATATCGGTTCCTCCCGAGATTGAAGCGAGATGGACGCTGGATGCAACGTTTTCGTAAATAAAGTTAAAGCCTTCTGGACTAAGTGGCGATCCAGTTGAGGCAACCGTGCGCAATTTAGAAAGTTTATGTGTTTCTCTTGGTCGCAAATTTAATTTACGAATTGAATCTATATATTTAGCAGAAACGCCAAGGAAAGTTAATTGGTTTTCATCGGCTAGATCAAATAAACGCTCTGGTGTTGGGTGCATGGGATTTCCGTCGTATAGAACTATTCCCGCACCGGTTCCCATCGCCATAAAGAGCCAGTTCCACATCATCCAGCCACACGTTGTGAAGTAGAAAACTTCATCATTAGCTTTTATATCAAGGTGGTATCTCTGCTCACTAAGCGCCTTTAACAATACTCCCGCAGCGCTGTGCACGATACATTTTGGTTTGCCAGTTGTACCAGATGAGAACAAGATGAAACCTGGTCGATCAAAACCACCAGGTATTGAAATTTCACTCTTCGGGTCACAGGTAGCAATCCACTCGCTAAAACTTTGATATGGCGAACTTACCGATCCAATTGAGATGACTTTCTCAAGAGTTGGAAGTTGTGCGACTATTTCAGCGATTTTTTCTGAACAATCGATTTCTTTGCCGTTATATTTGTAACTCGTCGTGACCAATAGAACCTTTGGTCGAATCTGTTCAAATCTATCTAAGACAGTTGCGGTTCCGAAATCGGCAGATGTGCTGGAAAAAATGGCACCGATTTTCAGGGCACCGAGTGCGATAAATACAGTCTCTGCTACGTTGGCAACAATTGCCGAAACAACATCGCCTTCCTTAAGGCCGATTTGCTGTAAGCCAAAGGCAACTTGGTTGGCAATATGGCGTACTTGTGCGCGCGAATAACTCTTTTTGAATCCGGATTCGCTTATCTCAGTTATTACAATTTGATCATCGCTACCCTTTAATAAGGTGTCTACGATATTTAGCTTTGCATCGGGGAAGAATTGACTGTCAAGAAAGCCGCGATCAATTATTGCCTTTTCGCCAAGGGTTCCGACTACGCCGCTATCTTCAAATACATATCGCCAAAAGGTTTCCTTATTCTCAATTGACCATTTATGAAGGCTTTGGAAATCACTTACTTTGGCAAATCTCTTTAACTTATCGATAGCCAGATCTTCAGAAGGTTCTGGCTCCCACAGCACCCGTTGCCTCACTTAGGGGCGACCCATTACTTCAAATCCGCGTTCAAAGACTTCTGCAAATGCGATCGATTGAGAATGCGGCATTAACCAACCTTCTCCCCCGCGAATGCGCCGCGACATGGAATCAGCCATTAATTGGTAAGGATCGCAAGCAGCGAAGTTTTCATCGCTCACCTTGCCATCTACTTCTAATTCAAGTGCGCTGGCCTTGTTGTGAGAGTTAAAGGCGTCGTTTCCAGTCAAAGAAACTCTTCCTTTTGTGCCCACGACATCAAAGTAAAGGGTGCTCGGTGTATTCATAGAAGTTAAAGCTTCGGCATGTGCGCCGCCAATATCGAATGAGATATTTAGCGTTTCATCACATCCACCGGGATGCCAAATAACATCAGTCTTGATGTTGCTTACTGGTGCAAAATCCATCAACCAAATTGGGGCCGCCACAGAATATGGTCCGAGATCATAAAGCCCTCCGCCGCCTAATTCGTAAATAGCCCGAATATTGCTGGGATCTAGTCCGTCATAAGTAAATGCGGTGCGAATGTTTTTAACCTCACCGATTACTCCAGAGTCAATAATCTCCTTTAGGCGCAAGGTTCTTGGATGCCAACGATTCCAACTAGCTTCCATAAAGATACGTCCAGTTTCATTGGCGACCGCAATTGCCTCTTTAAGTTCTGCCACATCCATCGCGGCAGGTTTTTCACATAGAACATGTTTACCGGCGCGCATCGCTTTTATTGACCATTCAATATGTAAAGAATTCGGTAGCGAAATGTAAATAGCTTCAACTTTAGGGTCGGCAAGCAGTTGCTCGTAATCTGTATAAACCAGACCGGTAGGAGATAAAGACATTCCGCGTTCTAGATCTTTTGATCCCACGGCATAAATCTCGCCAACTTCGGAATTAATTAGCGCTGGATATAGGGCGATCCTTGCAATATATCCGGCGCCGATAAATCCCCAGCGTACTTTCTGCATATCGGTGACAATACTTGCAAAATTGGCTACCGCCAAGAAAATCCAAAATACCTGCACGAGAACTAAAATTGGAGTGCCTGAGATGCTGAGCAAGCTGGCTCCCTGGCCTGAAAATGCAGGATCGGGTGATGTGTTGGCGGCTCCATAAGCGTTACAAAAAGTATTAAAGTAGGGGTAGCACTACTATTTCAAGTTGAAATCGTTTTATCTCCTGCGTATCACTAATCAAGGTTACCTTTAGGTGTGAACAAATCTCCAACAGTTTTAGTTGCAAGTGATGATGCATTTGAGTTAGCAACTCTAAGTGCAGCACTTCGCTTACACGCTATAAATGTTGTTGCAGAGGCACACACTGAAGAAATTGCACAGAATCTTTATAAGTTTCTTTCACCAGAAGTGGTGCTTGTTGATCTTCAATTTGCCGGTGAAGAAGCGCTCGACTTGGTAAATAAATTTCGCAAAGTTAACCCCCTCCTTGGTGTCGTCTTAATGACCGCCTGTCCAGATCTTCGCTTACTTGGTTTAGTAGAGAAGCAAATACCTTTAGGATCTCAAGTAATATTGAAAAAATCTGTCTCTGACTTATCGGTTGTAAGTTATGCGATTTCTAACTCACTAGTTGCAATAAAGGAAAAGAAGAAGATGTCTTGGATTGATAGCCACGGATCCCTGCATGAGAATGCCTTTCGTAGCATCCTTTCCGACTTCACTGATATTCAAATTGAAACTTATCGCTTACTTGCTAGAGGTTTAAGTAACTCAGAAATCGCTAAGTCACGTTTTGTCAGTGAAAAATCTGTGGAACAGATTGTTGCCCGCATTGCACAGCATTTACGAGTTTCACCAGACAGGTCACAGAACCTGAGAGTTGTCTTAACGGGTGAATATTTCATATGGATCGGCTCACCGCGCCACTAGCTAACTCTGGTTTCTCTAACCCAGTAAAGTGTGCGGCATGGATGCGCCGCTCTCTCTGCCCGAATTGCGCAGCCGCTGGAATGATGTCCTTGATCATTTAGAGAGCCAAGATCGAGTCGCTTGGATCGCATATTTTGATGCGCGGCTCGCTGATTTTGATGGCGCAAAACTCTCGCTCGATTTTTCGGATGCACGCAAATTCTCAGGTGGGCACGAGTACTCACCGACTAGAGAGAAGTTGCAGAACTCCCTGATTTCATCAATTAGATCCATTTTGGATATCGATGTAAAGATCGAAGAAATTTAATGAAAAAATTAGTGGTCTTTATCGTAATGAGCCTGGGGTTCTTCTCGTTGCAAGCAATCGGATCTGAAGCCGCCACTTCAAAATTGAGTATGACTCTTAAGCAAACTCCTGGTGGCGAAGAACCAATTGTGACTTTATATGGAGAACTCAAGCCGGCTAAATCTGGAGTTAAGGTTTCTGTACAAATCCAGTTAGATGGAAAGTGGCAAGATACACGTTTCTCATCTAAGACAGCGCGTGTTGGCACTTGGCAAGTAGTTGCAGTTGCTACCGCGTTAAATGCAAAGGTTAACTACCGCGCAAAAGCGAAAATAGGTAGTAAGTACATTTACTCGAGCAGCAAATCGATAACCGTTAGATCTATACCTGAAATTTCGAACGCTTCTTCACTTTCAATGATTGATCAACTTGGTCCCGGAGGAAGAATTCACGGTGCAGATATCAGTCGCTGGCAGCACCCTAACGGCGCTCTAGTTAATTTTGAAAAGATGTATGCAGCAGGAGTTAGATTTGTAATCATCAAAGCTTCAGATACTCGCGATGATGCCGATGCTCTTGCGCTCAAATATGTGATGATGGACCGCTCTGCCGCTCAAGCAGC
>CANMCL010000027.1 GCA_947496345.1 Actinomycetota bacterium | reverse complement strand
ACTCGATCGCCTTCAACAAAAGATTCAGCTAAATCATTTTCAGTCAGACGCTTCATCTCTTCCAGCATGCCCATCGCAGTTTCGCGATCGAGTTCGCTAAAGATAGAAGTCCCTAAAACCTTTTCTGTTCCAAGCAGGTCAAAGAGACAGAATTCAATATCGCGCAGGTTGGCTGTGTAATGGCTCATAGGCAAATAGTGCTACCCGCCAGTAACTTACGCAAGCCCAGACGCTCACTTCGGCTTACTTTCCCGCTCGGTCAGATAGGCTCACGCCGTGCTACTCAGTGATCGCGATATCCGCGCCGAAATTACCGCCGGCCGCGTCGCCGTCGAACCATTTGAAGAGGCGATGATTCAACCTTCTTCAGTTGATGTACGCCTAGATAAATTCTTCCGCGTCTTTGAAAACCACAAGTACTCAGTAATCGACCCATCAATCGAACAATCTGAGCTAACCCGCGAAGTTGTTGCAGAAGATGGCGAAGCATTTATCTTGCACCCAGGTGAATTCGTGCTTGCCAGCACTTACGAAATTATCACTCTGCCTGATGACATTGCCGGTCGCCTAGAAGGAAAATCTTCGCTCGGCCGCCTGGGACTTTTAACTCACTCAACTGCTGGCTTTATCGATCCGGGTTTTTCTGGGCATATAACGCTCGAACTTTCTAACGTCGCCAACTTGCCAGTTAAGTTGTTTCCAGGGATGAAGATCGGCCAACTCTGCTTAATTAAACTTTCTTCCCCAGCCGAACATCCATACGGTAGCGCGAAATATGGCTCTAGGTATCAGGGCCAACGTGGGCCAACCGCTAGCCGCTCTTTCTTGAACTTTCACCAGAGTAAGATTAAGTAACCAGCAAGGGAATACAACCTTTGCTTAAGGGGTTGAAATAGATATGGAAATCATCATCGCGCTCGCCGTTGTCGGCTTACTTGTCCTTTTCTTTATCGCCCAATACAACCGGTTAATCCGCTTAAATATCGCCGTAGACGAATCTTTTGCGCAGATTGAAGTGCAGCTAAAGCGTCGCTCTGATTTAATCCCAAATTTAGTTGAGACTGTCAAAGGCTATGCAGCACACGAGCAAGGTACTTTCGATGCGGTTGTGACTGCGCGGGCCAAAGCAACAACGGCATCAACTGTTGCAGACGTCGCCGCCGCAGATGGCATGTTGACCCAAGCGCTGCGCGGATTACTCGCCGTTGCTGAGGCCTACCCAGATCTAAAGGCATCTTCTAACTTTCTTTCACTGCAAGAAGAACTTTCAACTACCGAAAATAAAGTTGCCTTTGCTCGTCAGTTCTATAACGATAATGTGCGCAACTTAAATACTGCGGTAAAAACCATCCCGACAAACTTTTTCGCTGGTTTTGCCAAGGTTACAGAGCGTGAATTCTATGAAGTTGAAGACCCACAATCACGCAGCGTTCCGAAGGTTACTTTTTAATATCTGATGGCCACGCAGGATTTTCGTGCTCAACAGAGCGCAAATAAAGGTAAGACCTATTTTCTTCTTGCCTCAATGGGATTATTAACTGGACTTGTTGCATATGCAGCGCTCACTTACTTTGGTGCTGGCACGTCAACGTTTATGGTGCCGCTCGCCGTAGGAATTTCGCTAATTGGCGTTTGGGGTTCGTATTACGGTTCCGACAAATTAGTTTTAAAAATGACGGGCGCGAAGGTTATTCAGCGCGAAGATAATCCAGAACTATTCAATGTTATTGAAGAAGTAGTGATTGCCAGCGGTCTGCCAATGCCGAAGGTCGCAATTGTTGTCGACAGCGCACCGAATGCATTCGCTACCGGTCGCGATCCAGATCATGCCCTGATTGCCTTTACAACTCGCATCTTGGAGATTATGGATCGGGATGAATTGCAAGGTGTAATCGCACACGAAATGTCACACGTGGGAAATCGCGACACTCTAGTTTCAGCGGTCGCCGCAACTACTGCAGGAGCAATAGCAATTCTGAGTGACTTCTTAATGCGCATGATGTGGTTTGGCGGAGGTCGTCGCGATCGCGATAGCAACGCTAATCCAGTTCTTCTAGTTATATCGCTTCTGGTTTTGATTTTGGCACCGATTGCTGCAACGTTATTAAAGAGCGCAATCTCTCGTCGCCGCGAATCTTTAGCTGATGCAACAGCAGTTTCCTTTACCCGCAATCCAGCTGGTTTGCGTAAAGCTTTAGAAGTTTTGGCTGCGGACTCAACTGTGGTGCATCAAAAATCAAATGCGGTTGCTCATATTTGGATTGAATCACCGCTGGATGGGAAAGCAGTATCAAAGATGTTTTCTACACATCCTCCGATTCAAGAGCGCATTGCCACCTTGCGCGCGATGGAGTCGTTAGGTAACTAGGTCTTAGCTAGATAGTGGGAAGAAGAGCGTGAAAGTAGCGCCTTTACCTAACTCTGACTCAACACTTACTTGACCAGCATGCGCACGCATTACCGCATCAACGATTGATAAACCAAGCCCTGTGCCTTCACCATCAGTACGAACGCGAGATGCATCAGCACGATAGAAACGTTCAAAAATTTGCGCCTGATCTTTCTCAGATAAACCAGGTCCGTTATCTGCGATTCGAATTCGAACCCCATCTTCGCTTTGAATTACTGATACATCTATCTTCGTTCCTGCAGGTGTATGAGTGCGAGCATTGGCAAGCAAGTTAGCGACTACTTGGTGAATACGATCATTATCCCCAAGAGCATAAATCTCTTCATCTGATTTATTGAAGTTGACGGGATGGTTTGGCCCTGCAGCACGAGCTGATTCGACTGCATCTAAAACCAACTTACTTAAATTAACTGGTTCTAACTTCATCTGACGGGATTGATCAAGACGAGCCAGTAACAATAAATCTTCAACTAATGAACCCATACGTTTAGATTCATTCTCAATTCGCCCAATCAACTCTTTAGTCTTTTCTTCTCCAGTAACAGCTCCTTGGCGATGTAATTCAGCAAATCCTCGAATTGCGGTGATTGGCGTGCGCAGCTCGTGTGAAGCATCTGCGACGAATCGCCGCAACTTGCTCTCACTTTCAACTCGAGCAGAGAATGACTCTTCGATGCGCCCTAACATCATATTTAAAGTATTCACCAGACGTCCGACTTCGGTATTCGGTTTTAAATCTGGTAAACGAGCGGTCAAATCACCCTCAGCAATTCGCTCGGCAGTTGCTTCAACGGTTGCGAGTGGACGCAGACCCACGGTAATAACTTTGCGTGATGCCAGTGCAATAAACAAAATCATTACAAGTCCGATTAAAATAAATAAACCCTGTAAGCGAAGAAGTGTGCGGTCTATATCCTCAAATGATTGTGCAACAACGACGATCCCTAAACCTGTAGGTAGCCTTTGTGCGATAACGCGGAAATCTGATTGCGGTGCCTCAATTGTGAAAGGCTGATTTCCGCGCTCAATTACCTGTTCGGGAGTAATTGACTGCAAATAACTAGTTATTTCAGTGCTATTTAAATCGCCGCCGATCTGACCCAGAATAATCCCAGCTGGCCCAATCAAGGTTAATGAAATTGAGGTTGGCACACTTTGCAGTGGGACAGCAGGTGCGTCATCATCATCGCTTTCATCATCGCTTTGATTTTCACGTGCTTCGCGAGCAATACCCGCACGCTCTACTCGAGGAAATGATCCCCCTGCCACACTCAATAATTCAGAATCCATCTGCTGAGTTAGGTAAGAACGCATCAGTGTCTGCGCCGCAACATCGGATGCGAGAAAGCCCATTGCAGAAAGGATCACAACGCCTAAGGTGAGGCGATTAAGTAAACTCCAATTTGAAAACGGGCTGATCATTTATTTTGCTGCGGGCAATCTCAGTCGGTAACCTACGCCGCGAACAGTATGAATTAGTGGTGGATCAAATGCGTCGATCTTTTTACGCAAGTAAGAGATATATGTTTCTACAATTCCGGCATCACCTCGGAAGTCGTACTGCCATACGTGGTCAAGGATCTGCGACTTAGATACGACGCGATCGGCGTTAATTAGCAGATAACGCAGCAACTGAAATTCAGTGGGGGACATTTCTAGCAATTGACCCCCGCGATGAACTTCGTGAGTTGCTTCATTTAATTCAAGATCTGCAAAACGAATCTTTTCATCGTCGGTATCAATTTCGACAACCCCGATGCGGCGAAGGAGTGCGCGCAAACGCGCAACCAATTCTTCTAAGCTAAATGGCTTGGTCATGTAATCATCGCCACCGATTGTTAAACCGGCGACCTTATCTTCCATTCCATCTTTTGCGGTTAAGAATAAAACTCCAATATTTAAACCTTCGCTGCGTAATTGGCGACAGACTTCAAAACCATCGAGATCAGGCAACATCACATCGAGTACAACTGCCTGCGGCTTAAACTCTTCGGCAACGGTTAGCGCTTCAGAACCAGTCGCGGCAGTTCGCACATCAAATCCGACAAAGCGCAGACTGGTAGAAATTAGGTCGCTGATACTTTTCTCATCATCGACGACAAGGACGCGGTATGAATTCTTACTTTCAATAGTTGCCATGGTTCGAGAATGCTCCCATGACCTGTGAGAACGCTGAGAATTAGGCTAGTTATCTCTATCTATCGCCATTTAGTCGCGAGGCTGAATCCAACCCCCACGAAGCTAAAGCCGATAATCATGTTCCAAGCGCCAATTCCTGGGATTGGATAACTAGTCTGAGTCACATAGAAGATGACGATCCAGAAGAGACCGATCAAGAAATTGGCGACCATTACAGGGGCCAACCAGCGTGGGCTCTCAAGCGGCCCGTGTGGCTCGGTATCGTGAATTAACTCATCGTGAGCGTGGCGCTCCTGGACCTTTTTACGCAATTTCGACTTTGGCATGGCTAAAGGTTACAGGCTAAATCCAATACTGGAAACAGCGATCGTCTGCGCCTGCCAGAATTACGCCATGGCCCGCATCCTCGTCGTCGATAACTACGACTCCTTTGTCTTTAACTTGGTGCAATACCTAGGCCAACTCGGAGCTGAGTGCACCGTTAAGCGCAATGATGAAGTCGCGGCAAGTGAAGCAAGTGATTATGACGGCGTCTTAATTTCCCCCGGCCCCGGAACACCAGAGGCTGCCGGAGTAAGCATTGAGATGATCAAATACTGCGCCGAAAATACGATTCCACTCTTTGGAGTTTGTCTGGGACATCAAGCTATTGGCGTGGCATTTGGTGCGACAGTTTCGCGCGCACCAGAGTTATTGCACGGAAAAACTTCGCAAGTTATTCACCAAGGAAAAGGTGTGCTTGTTAATTTACCTTCGCCATTTACTGCAACTAGATATCACTCTCTCGCCGTTGAAAGAGAGACGGTTTCAAGCGAGCTTGAAATAACTGGAACAACAGATTCTGGCGTTGTTATGTCGCTGCGTCATAGAACTCTGCCAATCGAAGGCGTTCAATTCCACCCTGAATCTGTGTTGACTGAACATGGCCATCTAATGTTGGCAAATTGGTTGACGCAATGTGGAGATAAAAACGCGCTCGCAAAATCTGTTGGGCTATCTCCTGTTGTTGGGGGTCGCTCTTAAATTACGGAGCAATGTTAATTGTAATAGTCACCGGCTTACCAATAGTTTGAGTAGTGCCTGCATCAGGTGCTTGGCGAATAACAACTCCAACGGCTTGTGCTGGATCGTAATCATTAAACTCGCGAACCAAGAAACCAGCCTGAATCAGTAAAGTTTTTGCTTGAATTGCTTCCACACCAATTAAATTTGGCACTTCCACTTCACCGCTAGCAATAGTGAGAACTACACCTGATCCAGCGGTAATTACTGAACCAGCTTCTGGGGTTACTTTTAATACCGTTCCTTGCGCTTCATCCGATGGCGCAGCCTCTGTTTTAGCGATCACTAAACCTGCGGCGGCAAGGATGGTACGCGCATCAATTAAAGATGCTCCAATGATTCCATCCGGGACAATCGCATTACCTGGACCATCAGAAATGGTCAACGTGACAGCGGAACCCTTCGTTACTTGAGTTGTAGCAAGCGGAATTTGGCTAGCTACACGATCCTTCGGAATACGTGGATCCGGTGCACGTTGAACTGTGATTGTGTAACCCGGCAATAAAGCGCGCGCTTGGGTTTCAGTTAAACCAACCACGTTCGGTATTTCATTTCCGAGTGATGGCGTTGATCCACCATTGACGGAGATACCAACAATGGCTGCGATACCAATAGCAATAACAGCGATGCCAGAGGTAATCGCGGTGCGACGGCTCATCAGCGGCGTCCGGGCTACTTTGGTGGAAATATTCTGTCCTGCTCTAATCTTATTTATATCTTCCAACATTGCATTTGCAGATACATAACGATCTTCAGGTTTCTTAGCGAGTGCAACTGTTAACAAAACTTCCACGCTTTCAGGAAGATCTGGCTGTAACTCACGAGCTGGCGTTAGGGCACCAGATACATGTTGATAAGCAATAGAAACCGGAGTTTCGCCGGTATATGGCGGACGTCCCGTCAACAATTCAAATAGCAAACACCCAGTCGAATAAATATCTGTCGGTGCATCTGCGATTTCACCAAGTGCTTGCTCCGGCGATAAATACTGAGCAGTGCCAACTACGTTCCAGGTGCTAGTTAAAGTTGCACCCAAATCATCCATCGCGCGCGCGATTCCAAAGTCCATCACCTTAACATCGCCCTTATTTGTGATCATCACGTTTGCTGGTTTTATATCGCGGTGAACGATTCCGCGTTGATGTGAATAATCCAGTGCCGCAAGAATTCCGGCACCAATTTCAAGCGCGCGATCAAGTGGCAAGCGTTCGCCGTCGTGAATTAATTCTCGAAGGGTGTGACCAGAAACTAATTCCATAACAATGTATGGCGCGGGTTCTTCACCAGAGTCGTAAACAGCAACAATGCCTGGGTGGTTAAGACCAGCTGCCGCCTTAGCTTCTTTTCTAAACCGTGCAACAAATGTTGAATCTTTTGCCAAGTCACTGCGCAAAATTTTAATCGCTACTTCTCGCGATAGACGTTGATCTTGTGCAATATATACATCGGCCATTCCACCAGTGCCGATCATTGCCCCTAATTGGTAACGGCCGCCTAAAACTTTATTCATCATTCTTTAGCGGCCCCCAACTTTTCAAAGCCGGCCGTATTGGATTCAACAAGATCCGCCAGAATTATGGTGACATTATCAGGTGCACCATTTATATATGTGGCATCAATCAACGCATCAACCGCTGCGGCAGCACCCTTGCCTTTAATCAAAGTTTTGATTTCCTTATCGCTCAAAACACCAGTCAAGCCATCGCTACATATTAAATAGCGATCCTTAATTTTTCCTTCGAATACATGAAGTGATGGCTCGAGATTGCCTTCACCCATCAGGGCCTGGGTCAGCATTGATCTCTGCGGATGTACTTGAGCATCTGATTCAGTAATAATCCCTTTATTCAATAACTCTTGCAGGACGGTGTGATCAGCGCTCAACTGCTCTAAATCATTTCCGCGCAGTCTATAAGCCCTCGAATCTCCGACGTGAAGCAATGAGATCTCAGCTGCGTTGATAAAGAGAGCGGTCAGCGTTGTTCCCATACCAGCTAACTGCGGTTCATCTTGGGTTACAACACGAATTTGGCTATCGATTGTATGTAACGAGTTAAGAAATAAATCGCTGGCTGATTCGCTATCGACATCTTCGCTAATAAAGGTCGGCGCAATTTCCGAGAGAGTATTTATAGCAACTGAAGATGCAAATTCCCCACCAGCGTGTCCACCCATGCCATCCGCAACTGCGATTAATTGCGAACCAACGAGAGCCGAATCTTCATTTCCGTTACGGACCAAACCGACAGCAGAACGCGCTGCACATTGAAAGTAAAGCCGACTCATGCCGCTTAGCCTAATGGTGATAATCTCGAAGTATGAAGATCTACGCTCACCGCGGGGCATCTCACGACTATCCCGAGATGACGATGGTGGCGTATGAAGAGGCGGTAAAGCAAGGCGCTGATGGCTTCGAATGCGACGTGCGACTTACCAAAGATGGAATAGCCGTATTGTGGCACGACGCAGATTTAAAGCGATGTGCAGATAACCACGCGATCGTCGCAGAGAGCAAGTATTCGCAATTAAAAAAAATTTACCCACAGATCTTGAATCTCGATGAATTTATTGACTTTGGAATCAGTGAGAAGAAGTCTCTATTGCTGGAGACTAAACATCCAGTTCCGTCTCGCACCGCGGTTGAAGATGAAATAGTAGGGAAGATTAAACGCGAGGAAAAACGAATTAAAAAAGCCGGCATTTCTATTAATGTCATGTCGTTCTCTTGGTTTGCTATAGAACGCATAAAACAACTAGATACAAGTATTGAAACCACATACTTGCTTCACGATCGCACTCCTTGGTTTAGCGCTAGATATTCGTCAGCGCAATCACTTGGTCCAGGAATTTCGCTTTTGCGGAAGCAACCCACTCTGGCAAAACGGTGTAAAGAAAATGGGCGTAAATTAAATGTCTGGACCGTAGATAAGCCAAAGGATATAAAGCTCTGTCAGCAATTAGGTGTAGATGTTTTGATTACAAATCGCCCCGGTTTTGCGCGAGAAGTCCTGCGCAAAAGTTCTAATTCGCTTTAATTGCGGATCTTCCCCTGCCGTTAAGCAGGTATCCTTAACCAGTGAGCGCATCAGAAAGCCATACATTTGCCTACTTGGGTCCAGTTGGGACTTTTACTGAGGCTGCGCTAAAGAAGATCACTTGTGATTCGGATGTGTTAATTCCATTTGCAAATGTCACAGCAGCGCTAAACGCGGTTCGCACCGGAGATGCGCAATATGCGCTTGTACCAATTGAGAATTCCGTCGAAGGCGTCGTTGCTCGCACCCTAGATGAACTCGCAACAGGAGATCCGCTAACAATCGCAGCTGAAGTGACCCTGCCTGTTTCATTCGCATTTATGGCAAAACCAGGCACAAGTAAATTTGTGCGAATCGGAACGCATCCACATGCAGAATCGCAATGTCGTGCTTTTATTGCCAAGAATTATCCGCACGCGGAAATTGTGCCAACCAACTCCACATCCGCGGCAGCAGAGCTAGTGAGCAAAGGTGA
This sequence comes from Actinomycetota bacterium, assembly GCA_947496345.1. The sequence continues at coordinate 548 of CANMCL010000027.1, read as the reverse complement.
GTTAGATGCAGCTATAGCTTCAAGTGTTGCCGCAGCACACTTTGGTTTACAAGTTATCGCCGAAGATATCGGCGACAACACCGGAGCAGTAACACGGTTTATCTGCGCTCAGAAACCAGGGTGGGTTCCTGAAGCAACCGGCAACGACCGCACATCAATTGCGGTATTCATAGATATTGACCATGCCGGAGCCTTGCTGGAAATTCTGCAAGTCTTTGCGAAAAATAGCGTTAACCTGACATTTATTCAGAGTCGTCCCACCGGTCGCGAATTAGGTCACTACCATTTCATTATTGATGTGGAAGGTCACATTAATGATTCACCAGTTGGTACCAGCCTGGCTGAGTTAAAAGAGATTTGTGATGACATTAGGTTCCTAGGCTCTTATCCAAGAGAGGCGCAATAACAATGATCGATATTAAGTTTTTGCGCGAAAATCCTGATGTTGTGCGCGCTTCACAGAAAGGTCGCGGCGAAGACGTCGCGATCGTCGATAAAGTTTTAGCGATTGACGATATTCGCCGAGCAGCGCTTGCTGAATTTGAAAC
>CANMCL010000026.1 GCA_947496345.1 Actinomycetota bacterium | reverse complement strand
GTTCAGCCCAACTCCCTCCTCACCTACTTTTTCACCCTTGGCGGGTATTCTCGCCCACATGAGTGAGCTGCGCTTAACTGGCAAGACCCCCGATGGGGTGCACATAGCGCTCACCGATAACAACGGGACCGAGTACACGCTGCGCATTAGCGACACATTGCGCGCCACCGTAAACCAACCGCGCCTTACCGCCGTGCCCGTTACTGATGAGAACGCAGCAATTAGCGTTGCAGATATACAACGTCGCCTGCGCGCTGGCGAAACTATGGATTCAATTGCTCGCGATGGTGATATTTCAGTAGATAAAGTTGAACGATTCTCCGGACCAATTTTGCAAGAGCGCTTATTTATCATCGATCAAGTTCATTCGCTAACACCTCGTCGCGATGGAAAAGATAACGGGCGTGAAGCAATTACATTCTTAGATATTGTCACATCAAAACTAGCGCCGCGCGGTGTTGAAATTGATTCGCTAGATTGGAACACCTGGCGCTTAAATGACGGCACTTGGACTATCGAACTTCACTACCCAAATCGCGATGGAATGGGCGCCGCTCAATTTAGTTATGACACCCACCGTCGCACAATTGCTCCACTAGATGACAGCGCCGCGTGGATGATGGGTGAAGATGCACCGATTCGCCGCATCGAACCTGGACTCGTTTACTCAGAGCCAACACATCCATCACGTGCTACTGAAAGAATCGAAGCCAAAGAACCAATTCGCATCGATAGCGCGCCAATTCGCAGCATCGCATCGTCACTAGATGATCTGCCAGATAATGACCCGACTGATGAAGAATTTGAAGCAGAAATTACCCGCGAAACTCCGCGCTTGGTGTCGATTCGCGAAACTCCAGCACCTGGCGATAAGCAAGATGGCATAACCGCGCGCGCCAAGGTTCCATCATGGGATGAAATTATGTTCGGTCAAAAGCCGAAAGAAGATCCCGAAAACAATAGCTAATTTAGGAAATTACCGCAGTTAACAGCGGAACATAACTCTCGATATCACTTGCTCCACCGTGATGGCCAACCATTGCACCCTCTTGCTTTTCACGTTCGGCTTCGATCAAAATTAAATCACCGTGGGCAATTGCTATGACATCGCCCATGCGATCTGCGGCATCGGCCGAGACTAAATTGCCAAATAGCTCTGCGGCAATAGCTTGATTGCGGGTATAAACACTCGCCTTCTCCCCCAGAAACTCTTCCCACCTAGATGCCACATCAGCAATTTCTGAAGCGCCTGCGCCATCACTTAGATAAAGATGGCGTGCGCGTGGTTCACCAGCAATCGTGGCAATATTTTCAGCCAAGTTATTTCCCTGGCCAATCACAATCTTTTCTCCCACGTTGATCATTCCGTGATCTGCAGTTAGCCATAAGCGAGTTTGGCGCGGAAGTTTCTGCAGCAAGGTTGCGACCAATTGATCAATTCCAGAAAGTGCTGCTAGCCATTGATCTGAACCAACGCCATCGCTGTGGCCGGCAACATCTAAATCATTTACATACAAGTAAACAAATGCTGGAGTCTCCTTTAGTGCGGCGACAGTTTCAGTGATTAAGTCAGCGTGAGCATTTGCGCCACGATATCTTGCACCGCGGAAAACTGCGCGAGTAAAACCAGTATCTTCATAACGCTTTGCGGCAACGTGGGTAACGTTTATATTCTGGGCTACCGCACGTTCAAAGAGTGTTGAAACAGGTTGCCAGATATACGGATCTACTCGTTCATCCCATTTAAGCGAATTTAGAATGCGCCCGCCGCTGCGCGGAACTTGCACGGTGTAGCCGAGCATTCCGTGTTCTCCAGGGTTTACACCGGTCGTTAGCGTTGCCAAACTGGTTGCAGTCGTTGAAGGAAAAGAAGTCTTGACCGCACCGTGGCGAATTAAGGATGACAAAGTAGGTATGTAGCTCGAATATTTAGCAACGGCATCTGCGCCAAGGCCATCAACTAAGAAAAGTAGTTCACGCCCGACTGGACTCGGTCCACATTGAATTTGATCGCTCGCATCAGTTAAACCCAGGCTCGCAAAGAGCGAAGGAGTGATTTGCGAGAGATGCACAGAGGTATCTTCTCACGGGTAAGGTTGGGCTTATGAGCAAACGCATGCCCTTTACTCCATCACCAGAAGTTGCAGCAGCGCTGGCTAAAGGTCGTCCCATAGTTGCCCTCGAATCAACGATTATCAGCCACGGATTACCGCGGCCACAGAATTTAGAAGTTGCACGTGAAGTCGAAGACGTTGTGCGCGATCACGGCGCAGTCCCAGCAACTATCGCTTTATTAGATGGCGTTGTACACATTGGCTTAACCGATGATCAATTAAAGGCGATCGCTAATCGTGATGACATTGTGAAAGCTTCAAGTAGGGACCTGGCCATTATTGCCGCCACCGGTAAATCTGCTGCGACAACGGTTGCTGCAACCGCTCACCTGGCGGCACTTGCAGGTATTCGCGTCTTTGCAACTGGTGGCTTAGGCGGCGTTCATCGCGATGCTAATGAAACTTTCGATGAATCAGCCGATCTAACTGCGCTCTCGCAATTAGATATCACTGTGGTCTGCGCCGGAGTTAAATCAATTTTAGATGTCGCTGCAACGCTAGAGCGCCTTGAGACTTTAGCAATTGGGGTTGTTGGCTATAAAACAATCGCCTTCCCCGGTTTTTACTTAACAGATTCGGGTTTCACGATTGAACATCAAGTAAATAGTGCCGCCGAAATAGCAAAGATCATTCACTCCCGGGAATTACTGCGCACAAATAAGAGCGCTTTGATTGTGGCCAATCCCGTAAAACACGAGATGGATCGCAAGCGTCATGACGCTATTTTAAAGAGTGGTCTATCGGGTGCCCGCAAGGCCGGAATTATCGGCAAAGCGGTTACTCCCTTTTTGCTGGAGCATTTCCATACCGCAAGTGAAGGTGAATCTCTTTCTGTAAACATTGAAATCATTAAATCTAATTCAGCTCTTGCCGCTGATATTGCGGTAGCAAAGCAGCACTAAGTGTCAGTTAACGTGCTCTGCATCGGTGATGTAATGCTTGATGTAATTGCACGCATAGATGTCTCTCCTCAAAAGATTAATTTCGGCAGCGACACTGCAAGTCGTATCAGCACCAATGGCGGTGGCGCAGCTGGCAATGTTGCCGCTTGGCTAACTCGCACAACCGCTAACAGCACCATCGTTGGCCACGTGGGTGATGACCCCGCTGGCGCAGCGCTGATCGCTGAGTTTGACTCATTGGGCGTTGCACACGAGAACCTGGTGATTAAAGGTGAACCATCCGGCGTGGTTGTTGTACTCGTTGATTCATCCGGTGAGCGCACAATGTTTCCCGATAAAGGCGCTAATTCGAATTTAACGATCGCTGATTTGCCGCCGCTTGATAAATTCCAAGCGGTATATATATCGGGTTACGCACTGCTAAATCCACTATCTCGCCCTGGTGTATTAGCAATGATCGAGAAGGTTCGTGCTGATTCGATTCCGATCTACTTTGACCCAGCTTCCGTTGGCGCAATGAAAGATGTATCAGATAAGGAAATTCATCAATGGTTTTCAATGATGAACGTGCTCTTGCTCAATGAAGAAGAGTCAATTTTCCTGACGGGGCTTGTTGATATCGAACGCGCGCTAGATTATTTATTGGAATACAGCGAGGTTGTTGTAATCAAACGCGGCTCACTTGGTGCGATCGCCAAAGCGCGTGGCTTTGACTCAATCAGTGTTCCTGCTATTTCTGCCACAGTGGTCGACACAACTGGGGCTGGAGATAGTTTCGCTGCAGGATTTATCGAAGCTTTTGCCTCTAAACACGATCTCACTGCGGCTATGACTGCCGGAACTGAGTTAGCGGCCCAATGTGTTGCAATCGTCGGTGGCAGACCGCGTGTAGGTACCGCAATTTAGCTAGTTCACTTGGCAGAATGCCCGCATGGCAACGAAGAAGACAGCGACTGCAACCAAGGCGAAAAAACCGGTTGGTCCTAAACCTGGCGAATATCCCGGCAAGATTGTTGATATCGATGTCTCATCTGAAATGTCAGAATCATTTTTGGAATATGCCTACTCCGTAATTTACTCACGAGCACTTCCTGATGCGCGCGATGGCTTAAAGCCAGTGCATCGTCGCATCTTGCACCAGATGGCAGATATGGGTCTGCGTCCAGAACGTGGCCATGTAAAGAGTGCACGTGTTGTTGGTGAAGTAATGGGTAAGTTGCACCCACACGGTGACGGCGCAATCTATGACGCACTCGTTCGTATGGCGCAATCTTTTTCTATGCAAGTGCCGCTAATTGATGGTCACGGAAACTTTGGCTCACTTGATTCAGGTCCTGCCGCAATGCGTTACACCGAAGCGCGCTTGGCGCAGGCGGCAATGGCGATGGTTGCTGAAGCCGATGAAGATACCGTTGATTTTGGTCCAAATTACGATGGCCAACTACTTGAGCCTTTGGTATTGCCTGCCGCATATCCAAACTTATTAGTAAATGGTGGATCAGGAATTGCAGTTGGTATGGCGACAAATATGGCACCTCACAACTTAGGTGAAGTAATCGCTGCTACTAAGTTCTTAATTGATAATCCAAAGGCCACGCTAAATCAATTGATGAAACATATTCCTGGACCTGACTTTCCAACCGGTGGCGAACTAGTCGGAGCCGAAGGCGTGCGCGATGCTTACGCCACAGGCAAGGGCTCCTTTAAAGTGCGCGCTAGCGTTGAAATCAGCAAAGTTACATCTCGCAAAATGGGTATCACGATCAAAGAGTTGCCATTTAATATCGGTCCTGAAAAAGTGGTTGAACGTATTGCCGATCTTGCTAAAGCGAAGAAGATCCAAGGCATATCCGACATCATCGATCTAACTGATGGCAAGACCGGCACCAACGTAGTTATTGAGCTAAAGAATGGCTTTGAGCCAGAGGCGGTACTCGAACAACTCTTTAAGTTAACTCCTATGGAAGATACTTTTGCGATAAACGCAGTTGCACTCGTTAAGGGCCGCCCGCAGACCCTTGGTTTGAAGGAACTTCTACAAGTATTTATCGATCACCGCATCGAAGTTGTGCGTCGTCGCTCGCAATACCGCAAGGCCAAGGCTGAAGGTCGCCTATCTATGGTTGATGGCTTGCTGAAAGCGATCATTGATATTGATAAGGTAATTAAAATCATTCGTGGCAGCGATGATGCCGCGGCCGCCAAAGAGAAGTTAATTAAAGATTTCAAGCTAAATGATGAACAGGCAACTTATATCTTGGATATGCCACTTCGTCGCTTAACAAAGATGAGCAAGCTAGAACTTGAGTCTGAGCAGAAAGAACTCAAGACAACGATTACTGCGCTAAATACTCTTCTAAAATCTGAAGAAAATATCAAAGCCCAAGTGGCCGCAGAACTAACTGCTGTCGGCAAATCATTTGCTACCCCGCGTCGCACCCGAATTGGCGCTGCTTAATTTCGTTTAATTTCCCCACTGTGGGAGACTTGGTCAAATGATCTCCACAAATGCTCTTGAACTACGCGCGGGTGCGCGCCTTCTGGTCTCAGGGGTCACAGTTCGCATCAATCACGGAGATCGCATCGGATTCGTTGGACGAAACGGCGCTGGTAAATCAACGCTCGCCAAAGTATTAGCTGGTGAAACTCTCCCCGCAGGCGGCGCAGTAATTCGCACCGGCAAAATCGGATACCTGCCACAAGATCCACGCACTGGCGAAGATCAAGGAACTGTAATTGAAAGAATTTTATCTGCTCGCGATTTAGATCAAATTGCTGCACGTATGACCCAAGTCGAAGAAGAGATGGCCACAACTGAAGGCGCTGCTCTTGAAAAAGCGATGGAGCGTTACACCCGTGTGGATGCTGAATTTCAAGCAGCCGGAGGTTATGCCGCAACAGCAGAGGCGGAAGCGATCGCAACTTCACTCGGTGTTACTGAGGCAGTATTTGGTAATCGCTTAGATACATTATCTGGTGGACAACGTCGCCGTATTGAACTGGCGCGCATTCTCTTCTCTGGCGCTGAAACACTGCTGCTAGATGAGCCTACAAACCACTTAGATGCAGACTCAATCATCTGGCTACGCAACTACCTAAGCACCTACTCGGGTGGACTCGTAATCATCTCTCACGATGTGAACTTGATCGAACAAGTAGTAAACAAGGTCTTCTACATAGATGGCAACCGTAACGTTATTGACGTTTACAACCTCGGCTGGAGACAGTACTTATTGCAGCGCGAACAAGATGAGCATCGCCGCAAGAAAGAGCGCGCTAACGCCGAAAAGAAAGCCGAAATCTTGCAGAAGCAAGGCGAGAAGATGCGCGCTAAAGCATCTAAAGCAACGGCTGCCCAAGGAATGTTACGTCGCGCTGAAAAACTTCGTTCATCACTCGATGATGTTCGCGTCAAAGATAAGGTCGCAAAGCTGCGCTTTCCAACACCAGCTCCTTGTGGCAAGACTCCCTTATCTGGTGAAGAACTCTCCAAGAACTATGGCTCACTTGAAATCTTTACTGATGTTTCTTGCGTTATTGATAAAGGTTCTCGCGTAGTCATCCTGGGCCTTAACGGTGCTGGCAAAACAACGCTTCTAAAGATTCTGGCTAATCAACTTGAATCCGATACTGGCACGGTTGAACATGGCCACGGTTTAAAGCTTGGTTACTACGCCCAGGAACACGAAATGCTCGACTTCGAACGTACTGTCTTAGAAAATATGATGTCTTCCAAAGATGACCTACGCGAACCAGAAGCCCGCAACGTTCTCGGTTCATTCTTATTCGTCGGCGATGATGTTCATAAGCCAGTGAAAGTCTTATCTGGTGGCGAGCGAACTCGTTTAGCGCTTGCCACTTTGGTTGTCTCTGCTGCAAACGTTCTGCTCCTTGATGAACCTACGAATAACTTAGATCCAGCATCTCGTGAGGAAATCCTTGGCGCACTCGGTGAATACCAAGGCGCGGTAATCATGGTCTCTCACGATGAAGGCGCCGTCCAAGCCCTTAAACCCGAGCGTGTGATATTGCTGCCTGATGGCGATGAAGATATTTGGAAAGACGAGTACTTCGATCTCGTTGCCATTGATTAGTATTGGTCTGTGCGTAAAGGCCTTTTTCCAGTAATTCTCTTATCACTTATTTCTTGCTCAACTTACGTTGTTCATGCTGGCGTAAAGCCGGGAACCACATGCAAAAAAATTGGTCAGAGCGTCACTTCATCTGGAATCAAATACACATGCACAAAAAGTGGCAAGAAGTTGGTATGGAATAAAGGAAAGGCTGTTGCTGTTCCGCTGGCCAGTAGCTCACCAACACCAACACCTACCCCTTCCGCTTCGGCTTCGGCTTCGGCTTCGGCTTCGGCTTCGGCTTCACCCGCCGACGAGACCGCCAGCTACATCCCGATTTCTAGAAATGTTCAATCTTGTGAACTCCAACAAATAAAGAAAAACTATTTCGGAACTGGATTCGGTTTCCCAAGAGCTTCTTTTCGTTTGAAGAATTCGGGTGAAGTGAATGGACTATTTCTTTATGTCGAGTTTGATGATGTTAAAGGTAATGATGACCCTCAGAAAGACGCTCTTACTTATATTCCAAAATTCATCGATTACTACAAAGCAATTTCATATGGAAAATTGAATTTCAAGATCGACGTGAATCCTAGATATCTTTCAATCTCCAAGAATTCTTCCTCTTACGGTATGAATGTTTGGGGAGGTGGTGACCCTTACCAGTATTGGAAAGATGGAATAGCAGCCGCCGTTCCTTTTGTTGACTTCAGTAAGTACGAGTTTGTCGCTGTGATACCACCGAGCGGTATTAAAGAAATTCTCTATGGCCCTTCAATGCCGTTGCCGCCTGGAAACATCACGGGTACAACACCTCAAAAGATTATCTATAACGGACTAATTGGAGGAGCTGATCAAAGAAATCAGCCCACAAGATGGATCTGGCTTGCACACGAAATTGGTCATGACTTAGGTATGGAACACCAATACTCAAACGATGGCGAGGCTGTTTGGGACTTAATGCACAATGTCTACGGATTCACAGCTCCTGAATTTCTAGGTTGGCATAGGTTTCTACAAGGATGGTTGAATCCAGAACAAATAGTATGCCTGGAAGAAAAAGACATCGTTGACTCGCCTCTTTCGATTCGTATAAAGCCAATCTCGAATTCTAAGTCGGGAACTAACCTTGTCATCTTGAAGCAAACAGCTCAAACTGCGGTTGTAGTTGAATATCGAAGTATTACTGAGTTTGACACTCTCGACAACAATAAGGATTTTGAAGGCGTTATCGTGTACTCAATAGATGTTGGCAAAGACTCTAATGAGAGCGCAATCAAATTGATTACTACAAAGAACCCTAGACGTACCACACGCAATCAAGTCGTCGGTAATCTGCTAGCAGGAGAAGCAGTAAAAACTGATGGCCTGACTGTCACCATCGTTAGCAAGAATGCCGCCGGATACCTCGTTCAGTTCTCAAAGTGAAAACTTATGCCCGAATTGAGAAACGTAGATAAATTAAGCGTCGATCCGATCGCGATCGATTTCGGCTGTTGAGATAAATTCTTTGCGTGGTGCAACATCATTGCCCATCAAGAGCTCAAACATCGCCTCTGCCGCTGCGGCATCTGAGATGGTGATGCGGCGAAGTGTGCGGGCATCTGGATCCATTGTGGTTTCGCGGAGCTGATCTGCATCCATTTCACCAAGGCCTTTATAGCGCTGGATTGGTTCTTTCCACTTCTTGCCGGCCTTCTTAAACTCTGCAGTTAACTTCTTCATCTCATCATCTGAGTATGTGTAGATGTATTCACCCTTTTTGCCGCCGCTACCCATTAATTCGATGCGGTGCAGAGGTGGAATCGCTGCAAAGACGCGACCATCATCGATCATCGGCTTCATATAGCGATATAAAAGTGTGAGCAATAAACAACGAATGTGTGCGCCGTCAACGTCCGCATCTGACATCAAGATAATGCGGCCGTAACGAGCATCGGCTAGTTCAAATGATTTTCCAGAACCAGCGCCAATTACCTGAATAATCGATGCGCATTCGGAGTTATCGAGCATCTGTGAAAGTGATGCTTTCTGCACATTAAGGATCTTGCCGCGAATCGGCAGAATCGCTTGGAATTCCGAGTTACGCGCAGCCTTTGTGGTTCCGAGCGCGGAATCACCTTCCACGATCAAGAGCTCAGTGCGAGTTACATCCTCGGATCTGCAATCTGAAAGTTTGGTAGGAAGCGCTGAAGATTCAAGAGCGTTCTTACGACGTTGCAAATCTTTATGTGTTCGCGCTGAAATACGTGTGCGCGAAGCAGCAGCGACCTTCTCCATAATCAATCGGCCATTGGCCTTATCGATACGGCGAGTGGTGTTAAAGAATTCCTTTAACTTATCGGCAACTACAGCAGAAACAATTCGGGTAGCAGCGGCGGTTCCGAGAACTTCCTTGGTCTGTCCTTCAAATTGTGGTTCGGACATGCGCACCGTGACGACGGCGGTGAGGCCTTCCATAATGTCATCTTTAATAACATCGATCTCATTCTTCTTTAGCGTTCCGCTAGAGCGAAGCGCTTCGTTAAATGCCTTGGTGATCGCGCGTTCAAAACCTAGGACGTGAGTTCCACCCTTTGGGGTGGCGATGATATTTACGAAGGACGACAACGTTGCATCGAATCCGTTGCCCCACTTCATTGCGATATCTACTTCCATATCGCGTTCTACTTCAGTTGAAACCATATGGCCTTTATCATCCAAAACCGGAACGGTCTCTTGATAATGTCCAGTTCCATAAATACGGATTACTTCACCAACTGGTTCATCTGGTTGTAAAAATTCGCAGAACTCTGAGATTCCACCTTTATGGTAAAAAGTTTGAGTTGTTGCTGTCTTGGTCCGGTTATCGTTAACAATCAGCGTTAACCCGGGAACTAGGAACGATGTCTGGCGCGCGCGAGCGTAAACTTCTTCAATATCAAGGGCTGCTTCCTTTAAGAAGATCTGGCGATCAGACCACCACTTGATGCGTGTTCCAGTTACTTTTGCAGAAACTTTTCCAATTGTGCGCAAACCAGATTGTGGAGTGAACTCTGCTTTCGGTCCATCGCCATCGAAAATACCAGCAACTCCGCGCTTAAATGACATCCAGTAAATCTTGCCATTGCGATCTACTTCAGCATCAAGACGTTCAGCTAGCGCGTTTACAACTGAAGCACCCACACCGTGCAATCCGCCGGATGCGGCATAAGATCCGCCGCCGAATTTTCCACCAGCGTGTAATTTTGTAAGTACCA
>CANMCL010000025.1 GCA_947496345.1 Actinomycetota bacterium | reverse complement strand
GACAATCATTCCAGAGGCGATCGAGCATGTAATAACGGCGCAGTTCAGCACTTTGAATGTGTACAACTAAATCTGAGTAATCAAGCAGGATCCATTCATCGGTTCCTTCGCGGCGCGCTGGCTTTTCACCAATCAAGCGCAACTTCTCTTCGACTTCATCTGCAATCGCATCAACTTGGCGAATATTCGCACCCGTTGCAATTAAAAAGACTTCAGAAAGCACCATTTGATCAGAGAGATCAATGGCGATCATCTCTGTGCCAAATTTATCGGCGATTGCGCGAGCTGCAACCTGGGTCAACTCGGTAACGCTCTTACTTGCTGGCATAGAGGTGGTGCTCCTTTATATAGGTTGCTACGTGTGGTGAAACTGATGCTAAATCTCCAGCGCGTACTTGCGTTGCAGAAATGTTCAGTGCTCCGATATCGAGGTTTGCAGTACCTGGAAATTCTGGACGGTCAATAACTATAAACTCGACCATATCCTGTAATTCGTTGCTGCGATGCCATTGCTCAATTTTGGTGAAGGCATCCGTGCCGATTATGAGCGCAATCTGATCGCCGGGATAAGTCTGCGCAACCGCCTCGACAGTATCAATTGTAAAACTTGGCCCCTGGCGCAAAATCTCAATTGGGTTCACTTCTACTTTGTTAGACACATCCGCAGGCAAATCCTTAAGCGCTAATTGGCACATTGCGCGCCGATCACTCGCAGTTGCAACTGGTTGTGCATCGCGAAGTTGTGGTTGACCTGCAGGAATTAAAAGAATGCGATCTGCTAATTTGCGAGAAATAATTTCGGTAATTACGTGCAGGTGACCTTTATGGATTGGGTCGAAAGTTCCGCCGTAGATTGCAATCTTTGCCATATTAAAGTTGTGAAATTCCAGTTACCTGGAGTTTTTTAATCGTTATCTAGGCGGAGTACTAGATAGAGAAATATTGAGAAGAGAATGAAAGTTCCGATTCCAAATGCATATGGTGGAGCAGGAAGTTCACGAAGAGATTCGGCTGAGGCGATAAGCATGGGTACAGACTACCCCCGCCCCGCGAGTAACTCTAAAAAGCGCGCCTCATCAATGACTTTTACGCCAAGTTCTTGCGCTTTTGCCAACTTAGATCCTGGGTCGGTACCTACCAAGACGTAATCTGTTTTCTTAGACACTGCTGATGCTGCCTTTCCACCGTGCGCGGTAATTGTCTCGGCGATGGAATCGCGAGTGAAGTTATCCAATCCGCCAGTGACTACGAAGGTGAGATTGGCTAACGTCTGCGGCAGATCTGCAGCAGCCTGCGCCTGCATGACCACGCCGGCGCTCTGCCATTTTGAAATAATCTGACGATGCCAATCAATAGCAAACCATTCGACAATTGATTGTGCGATCGTTTCACCAAGTCCATCAATATCTGAAAGTTCCGCAACGCTCGCTTTAGAAATTGCATCCATTGAACCAAAGTTATTGGCCAGTGATTGCGCAGCTGTTGGTCCAACGTGGCGAATTGAAAGCGCAACGATAATGCGCCAAAGTGGCCGAGTCTTCGCGTTCTCTAAACCAGCTAACAACTTCTCAGTGTTTTTACCAGTACTGCCATCTTTCTTCGTGAAGAACTCAGATCGAGTTAGTGATTGAGTAGTCAGCGCAAAGAGATCAGATTCATCGGTAATTATCTGATCACTTAATAATGCAACGGCTGCTTCTAGACCAAGGACGTCGATATCCAGGGCAGCACGGGAGCCAATGTAGTAAATACGCTCGCGCAGTTGTGCGGGACAACTTTGGGTATTTGGACAGCGAATATCTACATCTCCCGCAGTAATCGCGCGCAATTCGCTGGCGCATTCCGGGCAATTGGTCGGCATTACAAAGGCGCGTTCTTTGCCGGTGCGCTTATCTAAAACCGGTCCAAGTACTTCAGGAATTACATCACCGGCTTTACGGATGATTACTGTGTCGCCTATTAAAACGCCTTTACGTTCGATCTCTTCTTGGTTGTGAAGAGTTGCATTTGTAACTGTTGAACCAGCGACTTTAACTGGTTCCATAAATGCGAATGGAGTGACTCGTCCGGTGCGGCCAACGCTGACTTTGATATCAAGTAACTTCGTTGTCACTTCTTCAGGTGGGTACTTAAAGGCGATCGCCCACTTTGGAGCCCGTGAGGTGAAACCCAGCTTTTGTTGTTCGGCGATATCGTCAACTTTAATTACTACGCCATCAATTTCGTGCTCAACATCGTGGCGATGGTCGTTGTAATACTCGATGAATTTAACGACTTCGGCGCGCGTGGCGCAGACTTTAAAGCGATCTGATGTCGGCGCACCTAATTCTTTTAATTTTGCATAAGCATCTGATTGTGATTTAAAGGCCACTCCTTGGTTTGCGCCGACTCCGTGAACAACGACACTGAGCGGACGTGAAGCAGTGATGCGCGGATCTTTCTGGCGCAGCGAACCTGCGGCGGAATTTCGTGGATTGGCAAAGAGTTGCTTGCCGGCTTCTTCTAGCTCTTCATTTAATTGATTAAAGGCGGCAACTGGAAAGAAAACTTCACCACGGATTTCAATTAACTCTGGAATATTCTTGCCCGATAAATTATGCGGCAGATCCTTAATGGTCTTAACGTTAAGCGTTACATCTTCACCAGTTACACCATTCCCACGAGTTAAGGCGCGCGTTAATTGGCCTTTTTCGTATAACAAGTTAATTGCCAGGCCATCAACTTTTAACTCGCAAAGATAATTTGGGCTGGGACTCTCTTTTTCTACCCGATCAAACCACGCAGTTAGTTCTTCGTTATCAAAGACGTTATCAAGGCTCATCATCTTCTCGATGTGATCGTGTTGGGTGAAGGTTGTTGCGAATCCTCCCCCGATACCGAGTGATGGTGAATCTGGTTCGAGCAGCTCTGGGTGTTTTGCCTCTAGCGCTTTTAACTCCTGTAATAGCGCATCAAATTGGGCATCAGTGGCTGTTGGCGCATCTAATACGTAATACTTAAATTGATGATCGCGAATCTCGTTGGTGAGTTCGGTAATTCGGTGGCGGGCAGCGTTACTCATGCGCTCTCGCAGATCGTTGCCGATCCGACCACTCGGTCACCGTCGTAAATAACCATTGCTTGACCATTGGCGATTCCAAGGAGTGGCTCGTCTAATTCAGCAATTAAACGTTGCCCATCGAAGAAGTAAGTGCAATCTAGCGGTGCACCGTGGGCGCGAACTTGTACAAATCCCCGCAATGGATCTGCACCAACTGCAGGTCCGCACCAAATAGTTTTCTCACCAAAGAGTTTATTTACCGCAAGCTCTTCGCGCGCGCCAACAACAACGGTATTTGTGACTGGTTCGATCTTTAAAACAAAGCGTGGTGAGCCATCTGGGGCAGCAACAGATAAACCTAAACCTTTGCGCTGGCCGATTGTGTAGGTATATGCGCCCTTGTGTTCACCGATTTTTGTACCGGATTGATCAACGATCGGACCAACTTCACTTCCTAAACGATCGCGTAACCATCCTGCATTGTCACCTGACGGCACAAAGCAGATGTCGTGGCTATCTGGTTTTTGCGCAACTGCTAAACCGCGAGCTTCGGCTTCAATGCGAATATCAACTTTTTCAGTATCTCCCAATGGAAATATCGCACCGTTGATTTGTTCAGTAGTTAAAACGGCAAGAACGTAGGATTGATCTTTTAACGGATCAACGGCGCGATGCAACGTCTTTCCCATTGGACCAATTTCGGTGCGCGCGTAATGTCCGGTGACAACGCCATCAAAGCCCATCGCTTTTGCGCGATCTAAGACAGCGGCAAATTTAATTTTCTCGTTACAGCGAAGACAAGGATTCGGAGTGCGGCCAGCTGCGTACTCAGCAAGAAAGTTTTCTACGACGCCATCGTGAAATTCTTCGGCCATATCCCATATATAGAAAGGAATGCCGATTTTATCGGCGGCGCGACGCGCATCGTGTGAATCTTCAATGGTGCAACAACCGCGCGCACCAGAACGATATTTCTGCGGATTAGAAGCAAGAGCAAGGTGCACTCCAATTACTTCGTGACCGGCTTCAACTGCGCGGGCAGCAGCAACTGCGGAATCAACTCCCCCGCTCATGGCGGCGATAATTTTCATTTCTGATTAGCCGCCCGTCCCCGCGCAATAACTGTAGGAAGTACCGATAGCGCAAAATCTACATCTGCTTCCGTGGAATTAGCGCCTAAGGAGAAACGTAGCGATGATTGCGCGGTAATTTCAGTGTGACCCATCGCAAGCAAAACGTGTGAAGGGCGATGTACACCAGCGCTGCACGCAGCACCGGTTGAGCAAGAGACGTTTTCAGAATCCATCAGCAATAGCAACGAATCAGACTGGGTGCCCGGAAAGGTAACGTTAACGATTCCGGGTAAACGATCGGCGCTCACACCATTTATATAAGCATCAGGTACTGACGCGGCAAGCCCAGTTTCAAATCTTTCGCGCAACTTTGCAACTTGTTCTGCGCGATATTGATGGCTGGCAACTGCGGCGGCAAAGGCAACTATTGAAGGCGCATTTAGCGTGCCACTGCGAATTTCGCGCTCTTGTCCACCACCGTGCAGCAGCGCTGGAATTTCATAGGCGCGACGCAGAATCAAGGCACCGATTCCGTGTGTTCCCCCAACTTTATGGGCGCTTAGCGCCATGGAAGTTAGACCCAATTCTTTATATGAGAGCGGCGCTTTTGTGAAAGATTGCACCGCATCGGTGTGAACTGGAATATCGCCAGCTAATTTAACAACGTCGCCGATGGGTTGAATAACACCAGTTTCATTGTTGGAGTGCATCACTGAAATCAAAGCTATTTCGCTGCCGCGCTTACTGATTAAGTCTTTTAAGAAATCTAAATCAATTACGCCAGATTTATTGACGGGTATTTCAATTAACTCTGCGCCTTCGTGTTCGACCAACCATCGTGCAGGATCAAGAACAGCGTGATGCTCAATTGAACTTATGACAATTACTTTCTTGCCAGATTTCCAAAAAAGACCCTTGATCGCTGCGTTATCTGCTTCGGTACCTGAGCCAGTAAAAATAACTTCTGATGGCAAGCAACCAACTGCTTTAGCGATTACCTCGCGGGCATCTTCTACATCTTTGCGAGTAGATCGCCCTTCAGTATGAAGCGATGATGGATTGCCAACTTTACGTAAAGCGATCTGCATGGCGTCTGCGGCGACGTCAAAGATCGGCGTAGTTGCCGCATGATCTAGATAGACGCTCATTGGAGCAGTCTAGTTCACCCGCAGAATTAACTCTTTTTTGCGCTGATGCCCGTTGTTGCCTGCGGCAGAACGTTGAAGAGATCACCGATTACGCCAAAGTCCGCGATATCAAAGAGCGGGGCTTCGGGATCTTTATTTACGACAACGATTGTCTTTGAAGTCTGCATACCGGCGCGGTGTTGAATCGCACCTGAAATTCCGCAAGCTACATAAAGTTGTGGGCTCACTGTCTTTCCAGTTTGGCCGACTTGATGTGAGTGTGGATACCAACCAGCATCGGTTGCCGCGCGCGATGCACCAACTGCTGCGCCGAGTGAATCAGCGAAACTTTCAACGGCTGCAAAATCACCGTTGGTGCCGCGACCGCCGGAGACAACGATATTTGCCTCAGTTAACTCTGGTCGTCCGCCCTTAACAGGTGGTTGTGATGAAGAAATCGCCGAAAGTTTTGCGGCATCACTAATTTCTGCACTCGCATTTTCAACTGCAGGTGATGCGCTAGTTAAATCAGCTTCAATGCTATTTGGGCGCACGGTGATAATCGGGGTTCCCTTTGAAACTTTTGAGTGCACCGTTGTTGATCCGCCAAATACCAATTGAGTTGCAGTGATATCTGCTGCAACATCTACGGCATCGGTGATAATTCCAGATTCGGTTAAAACTGCAACGCGCGCGGCAACTTCTTTTCCGAAGGCGTGGGATGCAATCAGCAGCGCAACAGGTGATTTACCTTTAACTAAATTGGCAAGTGCATCTGCAATTGCTGGCACTCCGTGCTTTGTGAAGTCTGCAGATTCAACTACTAAAACATTTGTAATTGGTCCTTGGTTAACTGTTGCGGCAAGTGCAGCGCCTTTGCCGGCATCAGCCATGACTACTGCTGTTACTGCGCCAATTCGCGCAGCAACCGTTGCAAGTTCTGCGGTGGTTTTAGTGGCCTTATCTCCTGCGAAATCAGCCAAGATAAATACGTTGCTCATATCAACTTCTTCTCTGCTAAGTAGTTAACGAGGGCTTCGCCGCCGCTACCTTCATCTGTAACTTTGATACCTGCCGCACGCGCTGGTCGCGGAGTTGCATCGTTTACTTGCGACCAAGCGCTTTGTGATGAAACTCCGACTGCTGCTAAATCCTTTTGTTCAATCGTCTTTTTCTTCGCCGCCATAATTCCCTTAAATGATGGGTAACGCGGTTCGTTGATTTTCTCAACCACACTGATCACACAAGGAAACGCTGCAGAAATCTCATCAACGCCAGCTTCAGTCACTCGAGTAATTGAAACTTTGCCAGCAGGATCAACTGTGACTTTGGAAGCGAAAGTTAACTGGCCCCAACCTAAGCGAGCGCTGATCATCGCTGGAACAACGCTCATTCGCGCATCTGTTGATTCTGTTCCACAAATAACAATGTCATATCCGCCATCGCTAATTACTTTGGCAAGTACTGCAGAAGTTGCGAGCGCATCCGCGCCAGCGAGTGCGCTATCGGTAATCAAGATTGCGCCATTTGCACCCATTGAGAGCGCTTTACGTACCGCTTCGGTTGCGCGTTCTGGGCCCATTGAAATAACAGTGACGGTATTTGCGCCACCTTCTTCATTTCCGCCGTGTGCTTCTGCGATTCGCAGCGCTTCTTCTACGGCGTACTCATCTAAATCATTTAATACGGCATCAACGTTTTCGCGATCGAGAAGTCCATTGACCATCTTCTTCTCGGCCCACGAATCCGGAACCTGCTTTACGCATACGGCGATCTTCATATGGCAGATGTTACTGATGGGTAGGAGTTTGCGCTAGCGGAAAACCCTAAACCAACACTTCACCTTACCTTTGCCAACACTTCACCTTTCTACCGGTGAACGATTAAGAATCCCCCTTCATTCTCTACCTATGATCGCAAACCAGAGCCCTTCGCCAATGCGCATCCTCATAGTCACCGAGGCGTTCTTGCCACAAGTTAACGGCGTTACCAATTCAGTTCTTCGCTTACTTGAATTTTGCAAACGTTCTGGACACGAAGTCTTGGTAATTGCTCCAGAGAGTGAGAACGCTCCCAAAGAATATTTAGGTTTCAAAATTAAATATGTTCCTAGCATTGCAATGAAGAGATTGATTCCGATGGGTCTTCCTAAGAAATACCTAGAGCCATTCATTGAAGGTTTTAATCCAGATGTTATTCACCTCGCGTCACCAATTTTCTTAGGCCACTACGTTGCTCGACTGGCCCGTAAAGCAAATATTCCAACTGTTTCGGTATATCAAACAGATATTGCAGGATTTGCCCGACATTATGGTTTGACTGTCGCTCACAACACCTTGAAGCGATGGGTAGCGCGAATTCATTCTGCGACTGATCTAACTCTGGCACCGTCTGGTTGGGCTTGTCGAGATCTAGAAAATTCTGGTGTGAGCAACGTGAAACTCTGGCAACGCGGCGTAGATCTAGTCAACTTTACGCCAGAGAAGAGAAATGAATTTTTAAGAAATGACTTCCTGAGCAAGCGTGGTGCAAAATATGTTGTTGGCTATGTTGGACGACTTGCCAATGAAAAACGAATTGATGATCTAGCTATTTTAAATCGCCAGCCTGATATTCAGCTGGTGATTGTTGGACACGGTCCAGCTGAAGCGCGATTAAAGCGTGAGCTTTCTAATGCGATATTCGTTGGTTACAAATCTGGTCACGATCTTGCCGAACACGTAGCATCTTTTGATGCATTTGTGCACACTGGAAAACACGAGACTTTCTGCCAAGCAATTCAGGAATCACTAGCTTCAGGAACAGTCGTTGTTGGCCCAGATTCTGGCGGACCTACTGATCTAATCGAACACGGCAAGACTGGATTGCTTATTGATACCGCTGATTCACACCTACTTCTTCACTCGATATATGCGCTACTTGAGCATCCAACGCTGGATCTAATGCAAATTGCGGCGCGTAAATCGGTTGAACACCGGACCTGGGACTTTATAAACGAAAGCCTCATTGAACATTACCGTGACGTTATAGAAGTTGTTGCGCTGCGAAAAGAGTTGGTCGCATGAAAATCATTCATATCGCCAATTTCTATGGCCCAAAATCTGGTGGAATAAAGACAACGCTTCATAATTTAGGTTCTGGTTACACCAACCGTGGCCACGATTTCACTTACATCGTTCCTGGCGTTGGCTTCTACCAAGAGAAAACACCACATGGAAATCGCATCACGGTTCCATCTTGGTCAATACCTTTAAGCGGTGGTTACCGAATCATTAGATCTAATCGTCAGATAAAAAGTATCTTGCTTGCTCTTGCCCCTGATCGACTAGAGATATCAGATCGATTTACATTATCTGGTGTAGGCAGATGGGCCCGTTCTCACAAAATACCAACTTTGGTGTTTAGCCACGAAACACTCCGCGGGCTTATCAGAACATATCAACCACTTTCACTCAACAAATTTGTGCGTTGGCATAACACACGACTAGCGGCAAGCTTTGATCACGTTGTTACAACAACTAATTTTGCCGCGGCCGAGTTCCGCGAAATTAACACCCAGAATCTAGTCCAGGTACCTCTTGGAGTGGATCTACAAACTTTCTCACCTAAGAACAGAGATGAAGAGCTGCGCACAAAACTTCTGAAGAACGGCGATGTTCTTCTTGTTCATTGCGGAAGACTTTCTCCAGAGAAGAAGCCAGAAAGATCAATAGAAGCACTGCGCGAACTATTGAAGCAAGGAATTAACGCTCGCCTTATCTATGTTGGTACAGGCCCACTTCATAAGAAGTTATATGAGGGTTCCAAAGATATTCCTGTGACATTCCTCGGCTATATATCCGATAAGAAGTATCTCGCTCGCATTATTGCCTCGGCCGATATCTCAATTGCACCAGGCCCAATTGAAACTTTCTGTTTAGCGGCGCTGGAATCACTCGCGAGTGGCACTCCGGTTGTCTGCTCTGAAACCAGTGCAGTTGGTGAATTCTTGCTTCTGCAAAGCAACGAATCAGTCGGTTTAGCGGCGGCAAATAATGGGATGGCATTTGCTGAAGCAATTAGGGAATTGCTGTCTCGCCTTAGCGCTGATCCAACTCTGCGATCTCGTTGCCATCATCAGGCTGAAAACTTCCCTTGGTCTTCCACTATTTCCCAGATGCTCTCACTCTCTCCACAGAGACAACTGCGGGTGGCTTAAATGTATAACCCAATCACCTTTGCCGTAGTTGGCGATAGCGCAGCATCTGGGGTTGGAGATTCAGATGACCAAGGTAACTACTTTGGTTGGACCTACCATCTTGCAAAAGCATTTCAAGAGCCATTGGTCTATATAAATGCATCACGACCAGGCGCTCGTTCCGGAGAAGTATTAAATGTGCAATTGCCAAAGGTGCTTGATCACTCACCCGAACTCGCTGCGGTAATTGTCGGCGGAAATGATTTACTGCGCAGCAACTTTTCGCCAGAAACATTCGAGAAGAATTTGCGACAGACTATGGTCGATCTTGTCTCTAATGGATCAACAATTATGTTGCTAGAGCTGCACGATCCAACGGTAATTGTCCCAATGCCTTACCTGGTTGGACGTATTTGCAGGAGACGAGTACAAGCCATTAACGAAGTCACTCATCGACTCAGCAAAGAATTTGGTGCTGTCACCCTACCAACGCGAGCACTCTCTGGCATTTATGAACGCGAGAAGTGGCACGTCGATCGAATGCATCCCAGCAAGTCTGGACATCAATTTATTGCTCAACAGTTTGCAGTTTTATTGCGAGAGCGTGGTTACTTCATCGGTGAGGTTAAGATCGATCCAATCAACAATAGAAGTCGTAAAGACTCAATACTTTGGATGTTGCGCAATGGAACCCCATGGTTCCTAAAGCGCAGCGTAGATCTCCTTCCTGGCCTAATTTGGTTAAGTGGCGCAGAAATCGTCTACATTCTGCGTTCGAAGTATTCACAACTTTCGCAAGATCGCACAGGCGTAGTACTAGGTAGTAATTGCTAAATTAACCTAAAATGCGATCCATGCTCGCATTCATCGCACCTGGTCAAGGCGCGCAAACTCCCGGAATGCTGAGCCCGTGGATAACCGATCCCGCTGCCAAGCTTTTGCTATCGCAGTGGTCGCACGAAATTGAATTAGATTTAGTAAGACTGGGCACAACGGCCGATGCCGATGAAATTAAAGATACCGCCAACGCACAACCGCTAATTGTTGCCGCTGGATTATTGGGTGCCCGCGCACTTGGTAGCGCCAGATTGGCAATTGTCGCAGGCCACTCTGTTGGCGAAATTACAGCAGCGGCAATCGCTGGCGTTATCGACGATGTTGATGCGATGAAGTTGGTACGTGCGCGCGGAATTGAAATGGCTAAAGCGGCAGCGCTTAAGCCCGCAGGAATGGCTGCTGTACTTGGTGGCGATCGCGAAGTTGTTC
>CANMCL010000024.1 GCA_947496345.1 Actinomycetota bacterium | reverse complement strand
GGCCTTGAATTGCACCACCCAAACAGATCATTGCAACAGCAGTAATAACTCCTTCAGGCGTTCCACCAATTCCCATCAGAAGATCTATTCCAGTATTTGGTCTTGCTGTCTCAATAGCAGCGGCAACATCTCCATCTTGTATAAGTTTAATTCTCGCGCCAGTATTTCTGATTTCTTCAATCAGATTCTTGTGACGAGGTCGATTGAGAACAACGACGGTAATGTCCGTGACATTTAGGGATTTAGCTCTAGCTACCCTTGCAATATTCTCAGAAACTGACGCCTTTATATCAATTACTGAAGCGGCTTCTGGTCCTGTCACAATTTTATTCATATAGAAACTATCTTGCGGATCAAACATAGAACCGCGAGGTGCCAGGGCAATTACGCTGATCGCTCCATTCATTCCTTGGGCTGTCAGTGAAGTTCCATCAATGGGATCAACAGCGACATCACACGACGGACCATCGCCATTTCCAACGAGTTCTCCGTTATGAAGCATCGGAGCTTGATCTTTTTCACCTTCACCAATAACTACAACGCCAGACATATCTACAGTGTTGATCATCGCGCGCATCGCTTTAACAGCTGCGCCATCAGCTAGATCTTTTTCTCCACGCCCCACCCAGGGCGCTGCAGCAAGCGCTGCTGTTTCGGTCACTCGAACTAACTCGAGAGCGAGATTACGATCTGGAATCATGTGAACTATTCCCGTGTCACGCTCGCGCCGAGTGCGCGAAGATCTTCAGCAAAGTTTGGATAGCCACGATCTATATGGAATGCGCCATCTATCGTGGTTTCGCCTTCGGAAACTAAGGCGGCAAGAACTAATCCGGCTCCTGCGCGAATATCGGTTGCCTCCACTGGCGCACCAGATAACTGCGGGATTCCATCAATAGATGCGTGGTGGCCATCGACAGTTACTTTTGCGCCAAGGCGCATTAATTCATTGACAAACATAAAGCGTGATTCAAAGACGTTTTCGGTAACCATAGAATGTCCATCAGCAACGGAGTTCATAGCGATAATAAATGGCAGTAAATCAGTTGCAAATCCTGGATAGGGAAGCGTTGCAACATCTGTAGCGCGTGGACGTTGGTTCATCTGCACACGGATTCCATCAGAGGTTGAAGTGATAATTGCGCCAGCGTGCGCTAACTTTTCTAACATAACTTCCATGTGGTCGGCTCGACCTCCATGGATGGTTATATCCCCTTGAGTCATTGCCGCGGCAAAGGCCCAAGTACCAGCGATGATGCGATCGGTAACTGTTACGTGATCGGTCGGATTTAACTTTGCTACGCCAGTGATGGTAATTAGCGGAGTGCCCAATCCTTCGATCTTCGCACCCATTGAAATAAGGAACTCACCGAGATCAACTAGATCTGGTTCTCGCGCCGCGTTTTCAATTGTTGTCACACCTTTTGCAAGGACTGCGGCAGTCATTAAGTTTTCGGTGGCACCGACGCTTGGGAAATCTAGATCAATTGCTGCTCCTGTTAAACCATTTGGAGCTTCGGCAATTACATAGCCATGTTCCACGTGGGCCGTTGCACCAAGTGATTCCAGACCTTTTATGTGAAAATCTAAACCTCGTGAACCGATTGCATCGCCACCAGGCAGGGCAACTTCGGCGCGACCAATGCGTGCGACCAAAGGGCCCAGCACATTAATTGAGGCGCGCATCTTGCGCACTAAATCGTAATCTGCGCGATGTTGTGGCGACTCTGGTACTTCTATTGTTACTACTGAACCCGAGTGAGTAACAGTGCACCCAAGGCGCGTAAGTAAATCGGACATGATGTCCACATCTGCGATATCCGGAACATTACGAATTGTGGTTTTTCCAACGGCCAACAAAGAGGCAGCCATTAGTTTTAGGACCGAATTCTTTGCACCGGTAACAGTTACTTCGCCCTTAAGGCTGGCACCGCCCACGATGCGGAAGCGGTCGCTGCCCGCAGCGCTCGAAGATGCCATAAGGCAAGTCTACTTATAGACTAGGGCCATGGTTAATTTAACGCGTATTTACACCAAGACTGGCGATGATGGCTCAACCTCATTAGGAGATATGAGCCGCACTTCAAAGAACGATTCAAGACTTGAGGCGTATGCCACCGTTGATGAAGCTAACTCAACTATTGGTGTTGTAATTGCAACAGATGAATTAACTGACGAAATTCGTGCGCTTCTTGTCCGAATTCAAAATGATTTATTTGATGTCGGTGCTGACCTTTGCACCCCAGTTGTTGATTCACCCGCCTTCGAACCACTTCGCGTTCTAGAAAGCCAAGTTACATATTTGGAAGAGCAGATTGATAAATTCAACGCCGATCTAGAGCCGCTACGTTCTTTCGTTCTTCCATCCGGCACACCAGCGGCTGCGCACCTTCACGTTGCCCGAACAGTTGTGCGTCGCGCAGAGCGTCGCACTTGGGCTGCCATTCATGGTTTCGGCACTGGAGTTAATCCACTCACCGCCAAGTATTTAAACCGCTGCTCTGACCTTTTATTCGTTCTGGCAAGAGTTGCCAATAAGAAGATTGGTGACCAACTCTGGGTACCCGGAGCAAATCGCTAACTTTTTAGAATCGCGCGAGCAATTTTTTCATCGCTGGCAAATACGAATACTCTTGGTCCGTCTTTAGTCTGAGTTAGCGTTGCCTTAATCTTCGCGTCCACCAACTTTAGGCGCAAAATTTCACCTTCAATATGGTTATTTGGGGATGCGACTACTACTAGCGCACCATATTCATCCTCGCCACCAATTCTTGGAGTGCGTTCGATGACTGACTTACCACGTGCAAACGCCCACTTTAAAATTAGCGCTAAGAGCCCAACCGCAAAAAAGCCACCGAAGCTACTTAGGAATAGCGCGTTATTGATTCCACCAAGCATTGCTATCCAACTGCTTTGTACTCGGTAAACGGAAGCGGACCAGTTGGTTCGCCTTGATTACAGTCAGCCCTAATATTGGAGACGATATGTCCAGAACCGATTAGCTCGGTTGTAACCAATAAAATCGTAATTATTTGCCTCGGATCACTCTTCGACACCGATGTGGTTATTTTCCCAAAGGTTTTTAGAGTTTTATTCTCTGCAGAAATAGGACCAACGACCTCGCCGGTTACTTGCCACCAGCGACACCCCATTTCGGAGGCAACGAATACTGCTCCACAAGTAAAACTAGTACACGCCTTTACCTGTGCGGTTAGCGCACTTCTGGTTGATAAAATTCCCACAACTTCTTTTGCGGTTGGCACTTTCATATACAACTTAGTCTCACCAAGAGGATCGGTCGTAAATCCAACAGGCGGCCACTTCGGAGATGGTTTAGGCGTTGCTGTCACCACCTTCTTTTTTACTGGCGGTTTCTTGACCGGTGCTTTTTTCACTGGCGCTTTCTTTGTAGCAGTTGCTTTTGGCGTCGGCGTTGGGCTCTTCGTTGCAGCCAGCGCTGGTGTAACTGTGATGGTTAAGCCGAGGGCGAGAGCTAGCGCCAGTTTCTTAGATTTAATCACTACTGTCGATGCCATTTAAAGGTGCGAATCGAAATAATCAATCCAGCGATAAACCAGGCGAGAATAATCAAGAAAGTTTTTTCAGTTTCCCAGCTGCCGGCAACTTCGGCTGTAGCAAAGGAGTCAGGCAAGAAGACAGAGCGCATACCTTGCGTCATCCACTTAAGTGGAAATATCGCTGCTACTTGTTGCATCCATCCAGGTAGATCGGTGAAGACAAAGAAGACACCGCTGAAGAACTGCAAGATGATAACCACAGGGGAGACAACCGCCGATGCGCTACGCCCACTCTTAGGGATTACCGAGAAAGCGATACCCAGCGAAGTAGATGCCGCGCTTCCCAAAATAATGAGCCAAGTAAAAGTGAACCATTTTGCGGGATCTGTTGGCAGATTCACACCAAAGAATAAAACACCTGCAATTAGAAGAAGAAAAACCTGAAAGGCCATAGTTACAAATACAACAATTGCTTTTCCAATAAAGTAACTAGATGCTGGCATTGGCGTTCCGCGCAAGCGCTTTAGAGTTCCAAAGTCGCGTTCGACCGGAATCATTATCGCTAGTTGTTGAAATCCTGTGTTTACTAGACCAGATGCGATCATTCCGGCGACAAAGTATTGGCTAAAAGTTACGCCATCAGTGAGCTCGTTTGTAAAGACTGAACCAAAGATGGCGAGCAACATAATCGGAAAAGCCAGAGTGAAGACTACTGATTCGCGCTGGCGCATAAATTGTTTGATTTCTAAGCCACCTCGAGCGATGCCGATCGTTAAGGCGCTAGGTACTTTTATAGTGGGTACTTTATTTGTGGACATCTGCGCCTCCAATCATTTCTAGATAAATATCTTCTAGTGAAGCGCGCTTAACGGTGAGTTCAGGGATTTCACCATTAAAGCCTTCGGTGAGTTTTTTAATTAAGGCAGTTGGATTATCGGTGCGCTCAGATTGGGGCCCGTTCTCGCTTAACCAACTGACCGTGGCAAGAGATGTAGCGCGGCCACCAAGGAGCGCCGGGGTGGAGACTTCAACAATCGCACCTCGATTTATAACTGCGACTCGATCGGCTAGCGCTTCGGCTTCGTCTAAGTAGTGCGTTGTTAAAACAATTGTGGTTCCGCTATCGCGCAGATTTTTAATGAGCGCCCAGAATGCGCGACGGGCTTCGGGGTCAAACCCTGTAGTTGGCTCATCAAGGAAGAGAAGTTCAGGCGAACCGATTATTCCGAGCGCAACATCTAAGCGACGACGTTGCCCGCCAGATAATGTACGAATCAACTCCTTAGATTTTTCGGCCAGTCCCACTGCGTTGATTACTTCATCAACATCGCGCGGGTTTGCGTAATATTTAGCAAAGTGTGCGACTGTTTCTTTAACCGATAAATCACCGGCATCTGATGTGGATTGCAGAACGATTCCGATCCGATTTCGCCAGATACGGCCAGCTTCGCCTTTAATAGCGGGATCGGTACCTAGAACAGAGATGTCTCCGCTATCGCGATTTCGAAAACCTTCGAGTATTTCTACGGTCGTCGTCTTTCCTGCTCCATTAGGGCCAAGGAGCGCAAATATCTCACCTTGCGCAATAGTTAAATCAATTCCAGCAACTGCCTGAGTGGAGCCGTAGCTCTTCTTTAGGGCTCGGACGGATATCACGCTGCTCATATGGCAACCATGCCACATTGTTACCAAAAGTGCGAGAAAATACCTTTATGAGCCCACGCCGCAATTTTCCAAAGGGTCGTCGGCCAAAAACTGAGGATCGCGATATCTCTACATCGAATCAAACAATTGAAGAACATGCAGATGGTGATTTTATTGTTCGCAAGATCACAGGTTCTAGTTCAAATAAACCATATCGCTGTCCGGGGTGTGATCAAGTAATTCCAATGGCAACACCACACACAGTTGCATGGTTGATCGACGATGAAGATAACCGACGACACTGGCACAATGCATGTTGGGCAAAGCGCAATGAACGCAAACCAAGAACCGAGCGCACTCGAAATGCGCCGCGCTTTTAAAAGTTAACCTAGTCGGCAATATTTCTGCGCCGACTATTTAGCCTAGTCGGCCGTTTAGTAATCTCGTCAAAGTAACAATTAATTTATCGTTGCCTTTCGTGCGCTTAAAACTGGTGAAGGCGATAGGCAACTGGAATCTTGCACGAACCACGGTGCGCGGATAGGTAAATTCGAGAATTCCTTCTGGACCGTGAATACGGCCATAACCGCTGTCTTTCACTCCACCAAATGGTACGGATGCAATTGCAGCAAATGAAATCGTTGAATTAATCGCGACCATTCCGCAGTGGAGTTGGCGCGCTATTTTCTTACCTTGGCGCTTTGACCAGATAGATGAACCAAGTCCATAACGTGAAGCATTTGATAACGCAATCGCTTCTTCCATTGATTTAACGCGATTAATTGCAATTGTTGGGCCAAATGTTTCTTCAAGCATCGCAATGGAATTTTCAGGCACATCAAGCAAAATCACTGGTTCAACAAATGGAGCTTTAACGGAATCAGATCCACCGAGCGCCGCCTTTGCACCCTTGGCGAGTGCATCATCTATATGGCCCTGAATCACTTTTATTTGTGAGGGCATTGTCGCCGGACCGTAATTACCAACCCCTGGAGCACCTGGATGAATCGTGCGTGCAACCTTTAACGCCTCTTCGATGAATTTATCTGCAACGCTCTCGTGTACATAAACACGTTCGGCTCCGATACAAGTTTGCCCAGCGTTAGACATCGCTGACCAAATCGTGGCATCGGCTGCGCGTTTGATATCGGCATCTTCAGCAACGATGACTGGATCTTTACCACCACACTCCAGAACAACCGGCGTCATCGTGGTTGCGCAAGATGCTGCAACCAACTTTGCGGTGCGGGTTGATCCAGTGAATGCCAATTTATCTACACCGCTTTCACAAAGGTCTTTACCTGTTGCTCCAAGACCTGTGATGCAAGTGAAAATATCTGCAAAAGGTGCAACTTCAGCAAAAGTTGTTGCTAGAACTGTTCCAACTCCGGGTGTGTACTCACTTGGTTTAAAGACAACGGTATTTCCAGCGGCAAGTGCATAGGAAATAGAACCCATTGGAGTAAAGATTGGATAATTCCAAGGTCCAATAACTCCTACGACGCCAACAGGGGAGCGCTCTACTGTTGCAGACATATTTGCCATTAAAGCACCAGGAGAACGATGCGAAGTTCGCATTATATCTTCGGCATGACGGGCAGCCCAACCTAGATGTCCTACAGCCAGAGAAGCTTCTAACTTGGCATCGCTGACTGGCTTTCCAGTCTCGCGTGAAACGATCTCGGTAATTTCATCTAACTTAGATATCAATAAATTACTCCACTGCAACAAGACTTTGCGACGTCCTTTAAATCCAAGGTTCTGCCAAGCAAGAGATGCAGCACGGGCGCGGGCAACCGCTGCGTGTACTTGTTCACGGTCAGCTATTGGGTATTCAGCAATAACTTCTCCGGTAACAGGGTAGTGCGATGCAAATGTTGCGCTGGATAAAGTAGTCATGAGTAAAGACTAGACTCTCCTTTATGTTGCAGCCAGTACGCCCCAGCACAATTTTGCCGGCGCATCGCACCGCATTCACCGTCACAACATCAGATGGCGAAACCTTAATTGGCGAAGTAGCAGCACCCCTTTCTGGCTATAACGGCGCAATCTTGTGCTTGCACCCACTTCCGACAGCTGGTGGAATGATGGATAGCCACATCTATAAAAAAGCGGCTAATCGTTTACCTGCAATGTCAGGCATTGAAGTAATCCGCTTTAATACACGCGGTACAACAAGTGAAGCAGGAACAAGTTCTGGCGAATTTGATAACGGTGGGGCAGAGCGTTTTGATGTGGAAGCGATGATGAGTTATTGCTTAGATACTTTGAAGCTTGAAAATCTTTGGGTGGTTGGTTGGTCTTTCGGAACCGATCTCGCACTTCGCCATGCCAAAGATCCAAGAGTTAAAGGTTTGATACTTCTCTCACCACCCCTTAGGACATCTGAAGTGAGCGATATGCAGTATTGGGCTAAAGACGGTCGACCAGTGATTGCGCTGGTTCCTGAACACGATGATTATCTAAAACCTGCCGAGGCGAAAATTCGTTTTGCACCTTTGACTCAAATGGAAATTATTGCAGTCGATGACGCCAAACATCTTTGGGTTGGAGAACCATCGGTTTATCGAGTGTTGAGCGAGATTACAAAGATCCTTGCGCCAGATCGCTTGCCCCTGCCAACTGAGATTTAAGAGTTATCTGCTCTAGGAAAGACAACTTCATCAAGTATCAAAATAATTGATGCCGCAATCGGTACTGCAAGCAAACCACCGACTAAGCCGAGGAGAGAAGTACCGATTAAGGCCGCAATGATTGTTACTGCGCCAGGGACGGCTAAGGTGCGCTTCATAATGCGTGGAGTGATTAGGTAATTTTCCACCTGAACGTAAACAACGTATGCGATAAAGGCGATTATGCCAATAGATACGGATTGAGTAAGAGCAATAATTGTTACAACAGAAGAACCAATGAAGTGGCCAATTAGTGGGATTAACCCGCAAACAAAAACGATCATTGCGATTGCGATTGGCGATGGCAAACCTAAGGCGAGGGAAAGTGCTAGAACAAAGACCGAAGCCATAGCAGCAATAACTATCTGGCTTCCGACGAATGATCCCACGCGTGAAATCACTGCATTAGTTAGCCGGGATACTCGATCGCGACGGCTAGCTGGTACGAAACGAACGCCTAGATCAACCATTTGTGGAAGAGAGGTGATGAAGTAAAGAGTAAGAATCAATATTGTTAGTGCAGTAAAGGTTCCAGAAAGTACCGATTTTCCCACGCCTATAACCCCACCGAAGGCCGAAATTATTAGCGTGCCGTCGGAGGTGATCTCCTTTAATTTGCTTTGCAGCGTATCAATAATTCCAAATTGGCTATTTACGTTAGCAATTGTCGAATTAGACTCAAGTTCCTTCAGTAAATTTGGAGCGCTATTAATTAACTGCGTGCCTTGTGAAACTACAGGAGGAATCACAATGGCGATAAAGAAGGCCACAAATACGATGACCGAGATGAAAATAATGGCTACGGCATTTGTTCTTGATGTTCCACGCTTTTGAATTGCTACTACAGCAGGGTTTAAACCGGTGGCCAAGAAGAGCGCAACAATGATTAATACAAATATTTGACTTGTACTTGCAAGAGCTCTCATCAACACAATGGCGACTAATGCGCCTAGCGTTGCAACAAATCCAAAATAGAAAGGATGTGATCGATCTAATGGATGGCCTTGCGTGCCAAAATCCGTTTGCGCTGCCTTTGCCTTAGGTTTACGTTTGATGCGATCGGTTATAGCCATGTCGCCTATTCTAAAGCGATATCCTTCTCGTATGGCGTTGCGCATTACGGGGTTAGGCGAAGAAATCGCTGCCGTTACAGGTCTGCCGTGGCACATCAATTTGGAAGAGTGGCCAGAAGATCCAGCTCTTGCTGAAAAACGCGGTATTTCGCGCCACGTGGTTCGTTTGGTGCGATCAACCGATGATCCTGATTCAGAAGTCTATGCAGTAAAAGAGACAGTCTCTGAATTCGCAAATCGAGAATATAAGGCCCTGCGCGAACTCGCTCATCTCGGCGCCCCTAGCGTGCAATCAATTGCGGTGATCGAAGGTCGGACAAATGAGGCTAATGAAGAGCTTCCCTGTGCACTCGTAACACGCTTTCTACCTTATTCACTTCCTTACCGCGTATTGCTCAGCGGCAGAGATGTAACTTCTAATGACATCACCATGATGGCTAACGCGCTTGCGCTGTTATTGGTTCAATTGCATTTACTTGGTTTCTGGTGGGGCGATTGTTCACTCTCTAACACGCTTTTTCGTCGTGATGCCGAAGCATTTGCTGCGTACTTAGTTGATGCCGAAACTGGAGAGTTTCAGAAATCGCTCAGTGACGGTCAACGAGAACACGATTTAGAGATCGCGCATTTCAATGTTGCCGCTGAACTTGAAGACCTAGCGCTTTCTGGTGTTCTCTATCCAGGCATGGATCCAATTCGCGCAAGCGAAGCGGTTATCAAGCGTTATCACCGGATCTGGAAAGCGTTAAAGGAACGCCAAGTATTAGATCCGAAAGATCGTCACGCAGTCGAACGCGCGATGCGTCAGCTGCAAGATTTAGGTTTTGCAGTTGATGAGGTTTCAGTATCACTTGATGGCGAATCGCAAAAACTTTACTTCCAACCAAAGCTTGTAGCGCCTGGATATCACCGTAACCGCTTGCGCGAATTAACCGGTCTTGAAACTGAAGCACTTCAAGCAAAACGCTTGCTTGCATCTCTTGATCGTTTCCGTGGACGCGAGGAAAATCCCAAACCTCCTATTGCAGATTCCGCTCGGCGCTGGCTTAATGAAACATATCGTCCAATAGTTGAGATGATTCCTAAACATTTGGCCGGGCGAATAGAAGAAGCACAGTTCTTCCATGAAGTTTTGGAACATCGCTGGTATTTGAGTGAGCGTGAGGGCCATGATGTTGGACTAACATTTGCAGCACAGTCTTATATCGATGATGTTATGCCGTTTCGGCGCGACTCAGGAGTGGAAATGGGGGCAAGTAAGTGAGTCTGCCTCCTAACTTTGGCCGAGCAGTGGATTTGAGTTCGCTAGGAAAACCTAAACCAGAGCCAGCCGGGCCAATGCCGGGCATTGAAATAACTCCACAGAATTTAACCGAAGAATTCCTAGCTCTTTCCAAGAGCAAACCAGTAATTTTAATTTGTTGGTCACCGCGATCTGCTGAGTCAGAAGAAATTGTTGCGATACTTGGAAAGTTAGCCTTGGACGATCAAGGAACTTGGATTCTTGGACGCGTCGATGTTGATGCACAACCGCAGGTAGCACAAGCACTGCAGGCACGCGCAGTTCCATTTGCCGTTGCGATAATCAATGAGCAAATGGTGCCACTCTTTGAACAGCCTTATCCTGAAGCACAAATACGTATGGTTGTAGATAAAGTCTTAGCGCTATCTGCCGAACAAGGTGTGGGTGATGCGCCAGTTGAAAAAATAGAACCTGAAGAAGAGGAAGCCATCGCCGCCCTCGATGCCGGAGATTACCCAACGGCTGAGGCGGCATATAAGAAATTGTTGGCGCGCAAACCAGGAGATTCTTTTGCCACCTTGGGTCTAGCGCAAACACAACTCTTGGCAAGAACAGATGGTTTAGATGGTGCAAAAATTATGCAAGATGCGGTTGCTTCACCAGATGATTTAGAAATCCAAATTCAATGCGCAGATATTGAAGTGGTAAGTGGATATATCGAACCGGCCTTTGCGCGGTTGTTGCGCTTAATTCAACTATTAGATGGTGCAGAGAAGAAGATCGCAAAGGATCGCCTGCTTGAGCTATTTGCCCTAGTCGACCCAGCTGATCCACGAGTTATAAAAGCTCGCGCAGCCCTAGCGAATGCGCTCTTCTAAATGAATACAGTTAAGCCCGCTACCGAATATAAATTAATTCAAGCGCTTTTTTTCGTCTATGCATTCTTGCTAATGTCTTGGATTCCACGCTTTCCTGAGA
>CANMCL010000023.1 GCA_947496345.1 Actinomycetota bacterium | reverse complement strand
AATGCGGTCAACATTAAAACTGGTGCGATCGTAATAATTTTCTCAGCAGCAGATATTCCATCAAGGACTGGCATCTTCACATCAAGGATTGCAAGATCTGGCTTATGCAGTTGCGCTAATTCAATTGCTTGCGCACCATCAGCTGCTTCGGCTACAACTTCATAACCGGCCTCACCCAGCATCTCAACTAGATCCATTCGGATCAGCGCTTCATCTTCAGCAACGAGAATTCTGATCCGCTTTGGAACGCTTTTGCCAGGTTTATCCATGGTTCACATCCGCGTCTTTATATTCATGTGCCTCGAGTCGGATTCGAACCGACACTATGCAGTGTTTGAGACTGCCCTCTCTACCGTTGGAGTACCGAGGCCTTTATCCTCAAATCTTAACGGTAAGCAGGAGCAGCGCCACCCACAGCATCGCCTACGCGGTGAACGCGCATTGCATTGGTTGAGCCTGGAATTCCTGGAGGCGATCCAGCGACAATTACAACCAGCTCGCCTTCTTTACAGCGCTTGGACTTAAGTAGAAAAGTGTCAACCTGCTTAACCATTTCATCGGTGTGCTTCACCATCGCCGTTAACTCTGGTTCAACTCCCCAATCGAGGGCCATGCGATTGTAGGTTCCAACTTCAGGAGTAAATGCCAAGATCGGAATTGGTGAACGCAAGCGGGCGGTACGTCGCGCTGAATCACCAGATTGAGTGAAGGTAACTAAGTATTTAGCGCCAACAATTGCACCGACTTCAGCTGCCGCTTTGGTGATTGCTCCACCTTTAGTTTTTGGCGTTGATTTCATTGGGCGGATCATGTCCATTCCGCCTTCTTCGGTATGAGTAATAATGCGTGCCATTGTCTGGACGGATTCAACGGCGAACGCCCCAACGGAAGTTTCACCCGACAACATCAGCGCATCCGCGCCATCTAAAACAGCATTTGCGCAATCTGTCGCTTCAGCGCGAGTTGGGCGCGAATTCGTGATCATCGAGTCAAGCATCTGGGTTGCAACAATGACAGGTTTTGCAGCTTCGCGGGCTAGCTGGATGCAATGCTTTTGTACCAGCGGGACCTCTTCAATAGGAAGTTCTACGCCTAGATCACCACGCGCAACCATAATGCCATCAAAGGCGTTAACGATCTCTTGCAAGTTTGCCACTGCTTGTGGCTTCTCTATTTTGGCGATTACCGGGATGCGAATGCCAACTTCATCCATAATGCGATGAACATCAACGATGTCATCTGCGCTGCGAACAAACGACAGGGCGATGAAGTCAGCGCCAGCTTTCAAACCCCAGCGAAGGTCATCCATATCTTTCTCAGAAAGGGCTGGTACTGAAACCGCAACACCAGGCAAGTTAATTCCTTTATTGTTGCTAACTGCACCGGGCTCAACAACTTTTGTGACTACGTCATTACCTTTAACTTCAATAACTTCTACCGTAACTTTTCCGTCATCAATCAAGATGCGATCGCCAGCTTTGCAATCACCCGGAAGACCCTTGTAGGTAGTTCCAACACGATCTTTGGTGCCTTCAATTTCATCTGTTGTGATAGTAAAAATCTCTCCGCGCGCCAAATCGTGAGGACCTGCCTTGAATCGAGCTAAACGAATCTTGGGACCTTGCAGGTCAACCAGAATTGCCACTGGAACGCCCGCCTCTTTGGAAGCCTTGCGTACTTGATCTAAGCGCGCTTGATGTTCTGGATACCCACCATGAGAGAGGTTGAGGCGCGCCATATTCATTCCAGCGTCAATTAGTTCACGTACCTTTTCAGCAGATTCAACTGCTGGACCCATTGTGCAAACAATCTTCGCGCGACGCATGTGACTACCTTATCTAATCGAATTCATAACTGGTTACTTTGCAGGAGAACAGGAAGTTAATTTCAGTGGAATGCAACACCTAAACCATTAAAGATCGATCGGTTGGCTCAATTGGTGCAGGTAATTGGGTTTCCCCTTCGAGATATTTATCTACACCTGCCGCTGCGCTGCGGCCTTCGGCGATTGCCCAAACAATAAGCGACTGACCACGACCAGCATCTCCGGCTACAAATATTCCTTCCACACTGCTCTGATAATTCTCATCTCGTTTAATATTTCCGCGATCATCTAATTCAACTTCCAGCTGAGTCAGAATCTCTGATTTTTCAGGACCAGTAAATCCCATCGCCAAGAAGACAAAATCTGCAGGTATCTCTCTTTCGGTGCCAGGAACTGGTTCGAACTTTCCGTTAGAGAATTGTGTTTCAACAATTTTTAAAGCTTTCAAATTTCCTTTGCCATCTCCTACAAATTCTTCGGTGCTAACGGCAAATACACGATTATCCAACTCTTCATGCGCAGATGAAACGCGGTAGATCATTGGATAAGTTGGCCAAGGTTGTCCACTAGGACGTTCCTCCGTTGGTCGGGGCATAATCTCTAATTGAGTAACGCTGGCAGCTCCTTGACGAACAGATGTACCGAGACAATCTGCACCTGTATCTCCCCCGCCCAAGATGACAACGTGCTTTCCGGCAACGTTAATATCTGGGTTGGTCACTTCTCCAAGGGCTTGTTTATTGCCCCAAGGTAGAAATTCCATCGCTTGGTAAACGCCTTTATTTTCGCGCCCTTTAATTGGAAGATCACGCCACTGCGTGGCACCAACGGCGACCACAATTGCATCGTACTTTCTGCGTAAATCTGCGCCAGTTAATTCAACGCCAACATTAACGCCAGGTCGGAAACGAGTTCCCTCTTTCTCCATCTGATTGAGGCGGCGATCAAGGACGCTTTTCTCCATCTTAAACTCTGGAATTCCGTAACGAAGTAGCCCACCAATTTTATCGGCGCGCTCATAAACAGCTACGGTATGGCCAGCACGAGTTAGTTGTTGCGCTGCTGCTAAGCCAGCAGGACCCGACCCGATAACTGCAACGGTCTTGCCAGTTAAGCGATCAGGTGGGGTTGGCTTTACATTTCCAGCACCAAACGCTTCTTCAATTGTTCGCAGTTCTACCTGCTTAATTGTGACTGCATCAGCATTAATTCCGACCACGCACGCAGTTTCGCAAGGGGCTGGACATAAACGACCTGTGAATTCTGGGAAATTATTAGTTGCGTGTAACCGAGCGATCGCTTCTTCTTTATCGCCGCGCCAGATCAAGTCATTCCACTCTGGAATTAAATTACCGAGTGGGCATCCCTCGTGACAGAACGGGATTCCGCAATCCATGCAGCGTCCCGCTTGCTTTTGTAGGTGCTCCATACTCTGTGTTTCATAAACTTCATGCCAATCTTTGATTCGCACATCAACTGGACGACGCTTAGGCGTCTCACGTGGTGTAGTTAGAAATCCCTTTGGATCAGCCATTTGCTGCTACCTCCATTACATATTGATCAACTGGAAGACCATCTTTTGTCGCTCTCTCGATTGCAGCGAGGACTCGTGCATAATCGCGCGGCATAATCAGAGAGATGCGATTTAACGCAGCGCTCCAATCCTTAAGAAGCTCTGCGGCAACTTCAGAACCAGTTTCTGTATGGAAACTCGAGATAACGGATTTGAGAGATTCTCGTTGATCTTCGGGAACTGCCAAAATATCAACCATCTCGGTATTTACTTGGGCCGCGTTCAAATCTAGAACAAAGGCGCGCCCACCGGACATTCCCGCAGCAAAGTTTCGACCAGTACGGCCCAAAATAACCACAGTTCCACCCGTCATATATTCGCACCCGTGATCGCCAACGCCTTCAACAACGGCGGTTGCACCAGAGTTACGAACACAGAATCTTTCTCCAACTAATCCGCGGATAAATATTTCACCAGAGGTTGCACCGTAACCAATTACATTGCCAGCGATTACATTCTCGTGAGATGCGAAGGTGGCACGTTCATCTGGTCTGACGATTACCCGACCACCTGAAATTCCTTTGCCAACATAGTCATTGCTATCTCCATAGAGTCGAATAGCAATTCCGCGCGGCAGGAAAGCTCCAAGTGATTGACCGGCGGAACCGTGCAGCGTCACATCAATTGTTCCAGCTGGAAGGCCTTCTGCGCCAAAACGACGGGTTACTTCTGCGCCCAACATTGTTCCAACTGTGCGGTTAACGTTGCGCACCGGTAAATCAATTCGGACCGACTCTTTCTTAGCAAGTGCTGCTGCAGCAAGAGTGATTAATTGATTATCCAATGCGGCGGCAAGTCCATGATCCTGGAACGTTGTGCGATGAAGAGGTGAATCAACATCTGGGCGCACCAACAGCGGCGCTAGATCGAGTCCGCTCGCTTTCCAGTGGTTTACCGCGTCGCGAGTGTCTAGGTATTCAACATGGCCGATTGCTTCTAGCAAAGTGCGGAAACCAAGTTTTGCCAAGATTTCACGTACCTCTTCAGCAATGTACTCGAAGAATGTTTCTACAAATTCTGGCTTTCCAGTGAAACGTTTACGCAACTCTGGGTTCTGCGTTGCAACGCCAACCGGGCAAGTATCTAAGTGGCAGACGCGCATCATTACGCAACCTGAAACAACGAGTGGTGCAGTGGCAAATCCATACTCTTCAGCTCCCAAAAGCGCAGCGATCACAACGTCGCGACCAGTCTTTAATTGGCCATCAGCTTGCACAACTATGCGATCACGCAGACCGTTAAGAAGAAGAGTCTGTTGTGTTTCTGCTAAACCAAGTTCCCAAGGTGCTCCTGCGTGCTTGAGTGAGGTAAGCGGTGAAGCACCAGTTCCGCCATCGTGGCCAGAGATTAGGACTACATCAGCGTGGGCTTTAGATACTCCAGCAGCAACAGTTCCAACACCGACTTCAGCAACTAACTTGACGTGAATGCGCGCATTCTTATTGGCATTCTTCAAATCGTGAATCAACTGCGCTAAATCCTCAATTGAATAAATGTCGTGATGCGGCGGCGGAGAAATCAAACCAACACCAGGAGTTGAGTAACGCACTTTGGCGATCCACGGATAAACCTTATTTCCAGGTAGTTGCCCGCCTTCGCCAGGTTTTGCACCCTGCGCAATTTTTATCTGAATATCATCAGCGTTAACTAGGTAATCACTGGTGACGCCAAATCGACCGCTCGCAACTTGTTTGATTGCGCTGCGCTTGGAGTCGCCATTTGCCATTGGAATAGTTCGAGTTGGGTCTTCCCCGCCTTCACCGGTGTTGGATTTTCCGCCGAGTCGGTTCATAGCAATCGCTAAAGTTTCATGTGCTTCTTGCGAAATTGAGCCATAAGACATCGCGCCAGTTGAGAAACGCTTTACGATCTCTGAGATTGGCTCTACTTCATCAATTGAAAGAGCAGGACGCTCTCCCTCTTTAAAGGTGAAGAGTCCACGCAGCGTCATCAGCTCTTTGCTCTGACCATCGACTTTGCTTGTGTAACGCTTGAAGATGTCATAACGTTTGGAACGCGTGGAGTGCTGCAGCGTGAAAACAGTTTCAGGATTAAATAAATGTGGTTCGCCGTCGCGACGCCATTGGTATTCACCGCCGATTGGTAGACGCTTAGTGCCTGGAATCTCTCCCCCGACTGGGTATGCAATGAGATGGCGTGCGATAGTTTCTTCGGCAATGACATCCAAACTAATTCCGCCTAGGCGCGATGTTGTACCAACGAAGTATTCGTCCACAACTTCTTGCGATAAGCCGATCGCTTCAAATACTTGAGCGCCAGTGTAAGAAGCAATAGTTGAAATACCCATCTTGGACATTACCTTCAAGACGCCTTTACCAAGGCTCTTGATCACATTGCGTACTGCTTTTTCAGGAGTGATACCAGTGATAACGCCTTGCAGAACTAAATCTTCAGCAGATTCCATCGCCAAATATGGATTAACCGCTGCTGCGCCATATCCAATTAGAAGTGCAACGTGATGAACTTCGCGGACATCTCCTGCTTCAACAACTAGACCAACCTTGGTGCGCGTCTTTTCGCGAATTAAGTGGTGGTGAACTGCAGCAGTCAATAAGAGAGATGGGATCGGCGTATCTTCAGCGTCTCCATTACGATCTGAAAGAACAATAATGTGCGCACCTGCAGCGATGGCATCAGATACTTCACGCTTAATTTCTTCAAGGCGAGTATGTAGCGTATTTCCATCACCTGTCACCGGGAAAAGTCCGCGAACTACATAGCTTTCCAATTCTGGGTAATCCCCATCGGCATTTACGTGAATTATCTTGGCAAGTTCATCGTTATCAATAACAGGGAAAGGAAGTGAAATTTGTCGGCAAGATTCTGGTCCGGGATCTAGGAGATTATGTTCAGGGCCGATCGAGCCAGCCAAACTTGTAACTAATTCTTCACGAATTGCATCGAGTGGTGGGTTTGTTACTTGGGCGAAAAGTTGCGAGAAGTAATCAAAGAGCAGACGTGGCTTTTCAGATAGCGCTGCGATGGGCGAATCGGTTCCCATGGAACCAAGGGCTTCCATTCCGTTCTTGGCCATAGGAGTTAGCAAAATTCGAATCTCTTCTTCGGTATAGCCAAAGGCGCGTTGGCGACGTACAACAGATGAGTGTGGGTAAACGATATGTTCGCGTGAAGGCAGATCGCTTAACTTCATCATGCCTGCATTGATCCATTCACCATATGGTGCGCTATCGGCAAGTAAATCCTTTATCTCATCATCTTCAATGATGCGACCGGCTTCGATATCAACTAAGAACATCTTGCCTGGCTGCAAGCGACCTTTGCGAACAATCTTTTCCGCTGGGAAATCTAAAACTCCAACTTCGGATGCGAGGACTACTAGTCCGTCATCTGTAACCCAAAAACGTGAAGGACGAAGCCCATTTCGATCCAACACCGCTCCTACTTGATGTCCATCGGTAAATGTCACACAAGCTGGACCATCCCAAGGTTCCATTAAAGATGCGTGGAATGCGTAAAAATCGCGGCGCTTTTGCGACATCGTTGCGTGGTTCTCCCACGCTTCCGGGATCATCATTAAAACTGCGTGTGGCAATGAACGTCCACCAAGATATAGCAACTCAAGAACTTCATCGAAGGATGCGGAATCGCTACCTGACATTTCTACTATCGGAAAAAGGCGGCCTAGATCTCCGGGAATTAATTCACTTGCAAGTAGTGATTCTCGGGCGCGCATCCAGTTGCGATTTCCTTTTACGGTATTGATTTCTCCGTTGTGGGCGATAAAGCGATACGGGTGGGCTAGGGGCCAAGAAGGAAATGTATTTGTGGAAAAGCGCGAGTGGACAAGGGCCAATGGAGAAACAACGCGTTGATCACTTAGATCTGGGAAGAATTCTTCCAACTGCCCAGTGGTGAGCATTCCTTTGTAAACAATAGTCTGTGATGAAAGTGAAGGGAAGTAAAGATCAAGCGAGTGCTCAGCACGCTTGCGCAAACAGAAAGCTAATCGATCGAGTGCGATACCAGTTTCATTTTTCATTCCAGAAATAAAAATCTGCTCAAACTTTGGCATAACAGATACAGCAGTTTTACCAAGAGAAGTTGCGTTAATTGGTAGTTCACGCCAACCCAAAACTTTTATGCCTTCCTCTTTGGCAATTTTTGCGATCTCGCTACGGACTTCTGAACCCTGTGCGATAAATGCGATACCCGTCGCATATGAATCTGCGGGTGGTAGATCAAATTCAACAACTGCGCGATAGAAAGCATCTGGAACACGAATCAGGATTCCTGCGCCATCACCGCTATCCGGTTCTGCACCGGATGCGCCACGATGTTCTAAATTGCGTAGGGCAGTTAACGCCTTTTCAACAATTTCGTGTGTTGCTACTTTTTTTAGAGTGGCCACCATTGCAACACCGCACGCATCATGCTCGTTTGCTGGGTCGTAAAGACCAAGACGTGATGGGTAATTAGATGGAAGGGCCATCTGATTCACACTCCTGTTGTCCACACTTAAAAATCTAAAGGGACAACATTGGCCCAAAAAACATCAACGACTTAGTCGTAGATGAAGCAAAAGGGTAGCAAGGATTAGGGCAATTTGGCACGCCCAAGAAGAGTAGAAGCTTTAAATCCCGCTCACGTGGAGAAGTCGTCCAATACCAGCGGTGATCGCCATGCCGATACAGCCACCAATCACCACTCTAAGCGTTGGGGTGAAAATCTTTGAGCCTGCGATTTTGGCGCTGATAACTCCTGTGACAAGTAGGCCAACCAGCGTGAACCCGACAATGCTCAGCGCCACGGTTCCGGTGGTTGGTGCAAAGGCTCCCGCAAACGGAATTAAGCCACCAGATGTAAATGCTGCTGCAGATGCAATGGCTGCTTGTACGGGTCGCGCCTTTGTGTGCGGATGCTGACCGAGTTCATCACGAAGGTGTGCTTCGAGCGGATCGCGCGCATGCATCGCAGTTGCCACTTCCATCGCTAACGCTGGCGAAAGACCGCGCTTCATATAAATTTCTTGTAACTCCAATAGCTCTGACTCTGGATCTACTGCTAAGTGTTCGATTTCTAGCAATCGATCAGATTCTTCAATATCGTTCTGAGATCGGACAGAGACATATTCGCCAACAGCCATAGACATCGCACCCGCCACAATTCCGGCAGCACCAGCTGTGATTAGAAAACCTTGTGCATCAGCGCCGCCGACTTTCGCTGCGGTTACACCGATCATCAAGGAGGCTGTGGAAACTAGACCATCATTTGCACCGAGAACTGCAGCGCGCAACCAACCAGCACGATGAGTGCGGTGGTGGAGGTTTCGCTGATAGACATCCTCTAGAGCCATATAGCGAGCCTACCTGATCGCCATTAAATTTGAGGTGATCTCTAGACCTTCTTCTTACCTTGATTTCTGTAGAAAAGAACCATCCCGAGAATGAATATAAATATGCTGGTCCATTGATTGAGCCTTAGTCCCAAGACATCCTGAGCGGAGTCGATTCGTAATCCTTCGATAAAGAATCTAGCTCCAGAATATCCGGCTATGTATAAGTAGAAGATTGATCCATCTCGCCATTTTTTACCAAATTTAATCAAGAGAACAGCAAGAAGTGTTGTCCATAGCGCTTCGTATAAAAATGTGGGGTGAAAAGTTTCAAAAAGCCCATAACCCCGGGGTCTAAATTTATAAGGAATTTCTAGCGCCCACCAAGTATCCAACGGTCTGCCAAATAATTCGGCGTTAAACCAATTTCCAAAACGACCGATTGCTTGC
The DNA here is from genome assembly GCA_947496345.1 of Actinomycetota bacterium. Next base: position 2,159 of record CANMCL010000023.1, on the reverse strand, counting down.
GCCAATAAAAGTCCGGGTGCAAGCGCATCTAAAAAGACTCCGAAAGATGGCAACGTCTTCTCTTTTGCAATGCGTCGATAGCTAATCAACGCACCCAGGACGCCGAGAGATATTGCACCCCAAATTCCCAATCCACCTTGCCAGATTTTTAAAATAGATAAAAGGTCTCCACCGCTACCAAAATACAACTCCGGTGTTGTGACCACGTGGTAGAGGCGCCCACCGATGATTCCAGCCGGAACTGCAATAACTGCAACTTCTGATACAACTCCAGTTAAATCTATGCCTGTCGAATTTCCGTAACTACGTAGCCTTCTATCGCCTAACCAGATGGCGATGGCGATTCCAGCAATTATGCAAAGGGCATAGATATGAAAGGTGAGTGGACCGATATCGATCTGCGAGAGAGTCGGAGTCGGTATCGAGCTACGCATCTTTAGGCTTTTGCTTAAGCTTTAGAAACTGCGAGCATGAATTCGCCAAGGCTGTTGTAGGCCGTGTTGCGATCAATCTCTTTACCATTGATAAATACTGTCGGGGTTGAATTAATGTTTCGCTTAGCACCTTCGTTGGCTACATTAATAACCCAGTCTTTGTATTCATTATTTGCAATGCACTTGTCGTAATCCTTACTTTGGATTCCTAAACCTAGGCTCAAAGTTGAGAAGTAACCTGCACTCCATGCTCCAGAATTTTCAGCAGGTTGGTTTGCATAGAGCAATTTATGGAATTGAATAAACTTACCTTCATCTGCAGCACATCCTGCAGCGTTCGCTGCCAATTGTGATTCAGGGCCAAGGAAAGATAATGGGTGGTATGCCACCTTTGCTTTTTTGGTATTAATCAAATCTTCAACGTACTCACCAACTATCGCCTCAAAGCGCTGACAAGCAGGACATTGAAAGTCTTCATAAATTTCAATAAATGGAACATCTTGGAGTTCTTTGTTAAAGACCATTCCATAACCATCTTCAACTGAAACACTTGAAGGAATGGCTGCATTAGTGTTGGTCTTTTTAGATAGAAGTGTTGGAACGAGCATGATCAGAACCACTCCAAGCACAACTGCGATAACTAAATTGCGGGTGAAGTTGTCTTTGCCACCTTTTGGGTTCTTTGCCTGTGCCATTCTTATGCCACTTCTTCCTGTGAGGATTTGCTGTTCTGGTTTTTATCTAAAGAAAACTTGGTTGAAGGGTAGCGAATTAAATAGAGAGCGAGAAATACCAACCCTAAATCCCTGAGAATTTCCTGTAAATACTTGGTTTCGCCCGGAGCGACTGTGCCTCCCCCGCCAAAGCAACCACAATCAATATTGAGGCCTCTAGCCCAGGCTTGCGCAATTGCGATGATGAAGATGACCATTGTGAATCCACCAAGTGCCGCCATAAACCGCGTTAGGGATCCCAAAATCAAAAGTGCACCAATAGCAACCTCCACAAATGGAAGCACCAGGCCGAGCAAATTGGCTATCGAGATAGGGAGCATTTCATAAGCACGAACCGCCATTTGTGATTTATCTGGCTCATCAACTTTTAAATAGCCAGCGAGAAAGAGAACGCCACCCAAAATTAACCGCGCTACTAACCCAATCCAAGGTTGAAATATTACAAATTTCTCTTTCATCGTCCCTCACGTACTCCCTTTGCTAATTCGCGCGCTAATTCTGTTACAGCCTTTAGTCCTTCTTCTTCATTTGGAGCATCTTGGATCGCTTTAATAAATGCTGAACCAACTATTACTCCATCGGCATAAGCGGCAACGCCCTTAGCTTGTTCGCGCGTTGATACACCCAAGCCAACCGCGATTGGAAGATCAGTCGTTTTGCGCACCCGTGCCACGAGATCACCTGCACCTGATGAGACCGATGCGCGCGCTCCGGTTACTCCCATTAAAGATGCAGCGTAAACAAATCCTCCGCATTTGGAAGTCACTTGCGCTAATCGCGCATCCTTTGTACTTGGGGCTACGACATATATCGGATTAATCGAAGACGTCTGAGTTGCGCCTATCCAACCCACCGACTCTTCTATTGTTAAATCTGGAGTGATCACACCTGATCCGCCATTGGCAGCGATCGCGGCGGCAAACTTGTCCACACCGAAACGCTCAATAGGATTCCAATAAGTCATCACGACCGCTGGTACAGATGCGCTGGC
>CANMCL010000022.1 GCA_947496345.1 Actinomycetota bacterium | reverse complement strand
TTTTCGAATTACCGGCAACAAGTTTTAAAAAACTAAAGGAGCAGCAAATGGCAAAGATCGTGGTCGATGTAATGTTAAAACCAGAAATTCTCGACCCACAAGGTGTTGCTGTTTCTGCCGCGCTCCCTCGCCTGGGCTTTACCTTTGCCAAGAGTGTGCGTCAAGGAAAACGTTTTGAAATTGAAGTAGATGGGGAACCAACTCCTGCTCAACTTGCTGAAGTTGAAAAGGCGGCCGAAAAACTCCTTGCCAATCCAGTTATCGAAACTTTCACGGTGCGAGTTGAGAAGTAAATGAAAGTTGGCGTAGTAACTTTTCCAGGCACGCTAGATGATCGTGATGCGGCACGTGCGGCAACAAATGCCGGCACAACTGCGGTTTCGCTCTGGCATAACGATGCTGACCTAAAAGGTGTGGATGCAGTTATTTTGCCTGGTGGTTTTTCTTATGGAGATTATCTACGCTGTGGCGCGATTTCACGTTTTGCTCCAGTTATGGAAAAGATTATTGATGCCGCAAATGGCGGGATGCCACTGTTGGGAATTTGTAATGGCTTCCAAGTACTTTGTGAGGCGCACTTACTGCCAGGTGCGCTCACCCGTAATCACGAACTACATTTTCTCTGTCGCGATCAAAAGTTGGAGATAACAAATAATAAAACTGCCTGGACAACTTCTTACAAAGTAGGTCAAGAGATTGTTATCCCGCTCAAAAATGGCGAAGGTTCTTTTCAATGTGATGATGCAACGCTGGCAGCGCTAGAGGGCGAAGGCCGCATAATTGCGCGTTATGTAGGTGAAAACCCCAATGGATCTCGAAATAAAATCGCTGGAATCACCAATGAGCGTGGCAACGTAGTTGGTTTGATGCCTCACCCAGAGCACGCAATTGATCCTTTAACTGGACCAACCGCAGATGGCTTGGGCTTCTTTACCTCTGTCTTAAATGCGATGGTGAAGTAATGGCGCTGGATACTGTTGCGATTGCCGAAGCTAACCCCGAAACAAATCAGCCATTTGCAGAACTCGGGCTTAAGAGTGATGAATACACCCGCATAAAAGAAATTTTAGGACGCCGCCCAACATCTTCAGAGTTGGCTATGTATTCGGTTATGTGGTCAGAACACTGTTCTTACAAATCTTCAAAAGTTCACTTAAAACAATTTGGAGATAAAGCAGTAAAAACTGATGCGCTCTTAGTCGGCATCGGTGAAAATGCTGGCGTCGTTGATGTTGGTCAAGGATATGCAGTCACCTTTAAAATTGAATCGCACAACCACCCATCTTTTATTGAGCCATATCAAGGCGCAGCAACTGGTGTTGGTGGAATCGTTCGCGATATTTTAACGATGGGTGCCCGCCCGATTGCAGTTATGGATCCACTTCGTTTTGGACCAGCCGATGCCGCCGACACGCGTCGCGTTCTGCCCGGAATTATCGCGGGCGTTGGTGGATATGGAAATTGTTTAGGCCTGCCCAACATTGGCGGTGAAGTTGTATTCGATGAAACTTATATAGGCAACCCACTTGTAAATGCTTTATGCGTTGGAGTTATGAAACATAGCGATATCAAACTGGCTAAAGCGGCTGGTGCTGGCAATTTAGTCGTGCTTTATGGAGCAAAGACTGGCGGCGATGGCATCGGTGGAGTTTCTGTCTTGGCTTCTGAAACCTTTGATGCAACAGGTCCCGCAAAGCGCCCAGCGGTGCAAGTCGGAGATCCATTCGTTGAAAAAGTCTTAATTGAATGCTCGCTGGAAATATTTGCTGAAGATTTGGTTGTGGGTATCCAAGACCTTGGCGGGGCAGGCTTATCTTGCGCCACCAGCGAATTGGCATCTGGTGGCAGCGGCGGCATGAAAGTTGAACTAGATCGAGTTCCGTTGCGTGATGCCACGCTATCTCCAGAAGAAATCTTGATGTCTGAATCACAAGAGCGCATGTGCGCGATTGTGGAACCAAAACACATCGCTCGCTTCTTGGAAATCTGCAAAAAATGGGATGTCACGGTCACGGTAATCGGTGAAGTAACAAATGGCGAACGTTTGGAAATAACCTGGCACGGCGAATTAATCGTCGATGTTCCACCGCGCACCGTGGCTCACGAAGGTCCCGTATATAACCGCCCACTTGCTAAGCCGGAATATGTAGATCGCGTTAACGCCGAAGTGATAAATGTTCCGCGTCCTGAGACTGCTGAACAAATAAAAGAAACCGTTCTTAAATTGGCTGCCACCCCAAACCTGGCAGATAAATCTTGGGTAACCGCGCAATACGATCGATATGTTCAGGGAAATACCATCCAATCTCAACCAGATGATTCCGGAATGGTTCGCATTGATGAGAAGACACATCTTGGTGTAGCTATTGCAACTGATGCCAATGCAAATTGGTCATACTTAAATCCTTACGAGGGTGCAAAGTTGGCACTTGCCGAAGCCGCACGCAATATTGCAACCGCAGGTGCCCAGCCACTTGCGGTGACAAATTGCCTTAACTTTGGATCACCAGAAGATCCTGGCGTGATGTGGCAGTTCGCCGAATCTGTTCGAGGACTTGCTGATGGATGTTTAGAGATGGGTCTGCCAGTAACCGGTGGCAACGTTTCTTTCTACAATCAAACTGGCGCAGTTGCGATCTTGCCAACTCCAGTCATCGGCGTACTTGGAGTTATTGATGATGTTCGCACACGGACTCCAATGAGTTTTGATCGTGCAGGCTTGGAACTTTATTTACTTGGTGAAACCAACGATGACATCGCAGGCAGCGAGTGGGCCTACATGCACGGCCAACGTGGGGGCAACGCTCCTATCGCTGATTTACAGCGGGAAATGCGCCTAATTAACTTACTTGTCGCTGGTCGTACCTCAAAAATTTTCACCGCAGCACATGACTTAAGCCAAGGTGGGCTTAGCGCAACCCTGACTGAGATGGTTCTACGTCATAACGTAGGCGCAAGTGTTGCAATTGAAAATCCAGGAACAACTCTGATTTCAGAATCACCAGGGCGCGTTGTTGTGGCTGTTGATCCCGCAAAGGGTTCAGCACTCCTGGCTTTGGCTGCGAAAGAAAATATAGCAATTACCAAAATTGGAACCACCGGCGGATCTAGTTTGATCATTAATGGCGCGGATATTTCTTTAACAGAACTTCGCAAGGCTCACACCGAAACTTTTCCAAAGTTGTTTGGATAAAGATGCGCGATCCGATAATTTTAGAAGAGGTGAAGCAGACGCTTGCCGCGCTGGTTGAGCGTTCACCTGGTCGAGCGATTGAAGTTCGAATTCCACCTTATGCAGCGGTGCAATGCGGCGATGGACCAACTCACACCCGTGGCACTCCCGCAAATGTAATTGAGATGAGCGCAGACACCTGGTTGGCCTTGGCTAAGGGTGAGCGCACCTGGGCCGATGCAATGTCAGCGGGGGATATAAACGCATCTGGTGCGCGTGCAGATTTAACAGAACATTTGCCAATTAGGATTAAGCCATGACGCGCCGCCCCGATGGTCTCTTAAACCATAACGTCTTAGATGACGATAAAGCGCCGCAAGATGCTTGTGGAGTATTTGGTGTGTGGGCTCCGAAAGAAGAAGTTGCAAAGCTAACTTTCTATGGTTTGTATGCCTTGCAACATCGCGGACAAGAGTCGGCGGGAATCGCGGCAAGCGATGGCGAGCGAATCTTAATTTACAAAGATATGGGGCTAGTTTCGCAAGTATTTACCGAAACTGATTTAGCATCTTTAACTGGTGATTTAGCAATTGGCCATTGTCGTTACAGCACAACAGGATCAAGCACTTGGGTTAACGCCCAACCCACGCTAAGGCCAACTAAATACGGCACTTTGGCGCTAGCCCATAATGGGAATTTAACGAATACCGGCGATCTGGCTGAGATGGTTCAGAAACTCGAAGGCGACTCAGCGAAAAATGGACGAGGCGCCACAACAGATACTGAAATTATGACGGCGCTCATTGGTTTGCAAGATGAGAAGAATGTAGAAGCTAGCGCAATAGCTGTATTACCAAAACTAGAAGGCGCCTTCTCGTTGGTATTTATGGATGAGAAAACTTTATATGCGGCTCGCGATCGACACGGTGTTCGCCCGCTAGTAATTGGAAAGTTAGAACGTGGTTGGGTAGTTGCATCCGAAACCGCAGCCCTGGATATCGTCGGTGCAGCTTTTGTGCGCGAAGTAGAACCTGGCGAATTCTTGGCAATCAACGAGGATGGGATTCGCTCCGAAATGTGGGCAAAACCTGATCCAAAAGGTTGTCTCTTTGAATATGTTTATTTAGCTCGTCCAGATACAACAATTGCCGGTCAAGGTGTTCACGCAACACGAGTTCGCATCGGAAAGCGTTTAGCAATTGAGGCGCCAGTTGAGGCGGATTTAGTGATTCCAGTTCCAGAATCTGGAACACCTGCAGCAATTGGTTATGCACAACAATCCGGAATTCCTTATGGTTTAGGGCTAGTGAAAAACTCTTATGTTGGTCGCACATTTATTCAACCATCCCAAACTATTCGCCAGCTAGGTATTCGTTTGAAGTTAAATCCTTTGCGCGAAATCATTGAAGGAAAAAGAATCATTGTCGTCGATGACTCAATCGTGCGTGGAAATACCCAGCGCGCAATTGTGCGAATGCTCCGTGAAGCCGGTGCAAAAGAGATTCACGTACGTATCTCCAGTCCACCCGTGGAATGGCCGTGTTATTACGGAATTGATTTTGCATCCCGTGCCGAATTAATTGCTAGCGGATTAGAAGTGGAAGAAATCCGTCGATCCATCGGCGCAGATTCCCTTAATTATGTCTCGCTAGAAGGCTTGATCGCCGCGACCACAATCGCTGAAGAGAAACTTTGTACCGCGTGTTTTACGGGCAAATATCCCATTTCGGTGCCGACTGATATGTCAGAAGGAAAGATGCGCTTGGAGATTACCGAAACGGTGAAAAGTCATGAGCACATATAAAGACGCGGGCGTCGATATCGATGCCGGAGATCGCGCAGTTGAATTAATGAAGGCATCAATCGCCAAAGCGTCGCGGCCGGAAGTAATGGGTGGCATTGGTGGATTTGCGGGACTCTTTGATGCCAGCGCGCTAAAGAAAATGAATAAACCACTACTTGCGTCTTCGACAGATGGTGTCGGTACTAAAACTGAGATCGCCAGACAGATGGGAATTTACGACACCATCGGAGAAGATTTAGTTGCAATGGTCGTTGATGATTTGGTCGTATGCGGTGCGGAACCGCTATTTATGACCGATTACATCGCAGTTGGAAAAGTGATTCCTGAGCGAATTGCCGACATCGTTAAAGGAATTGCCCGTGGATGTAAAAAAGCAAATACCGCCTTGATTGGCGGAGAAACTGCTGAACATCCTGGGTTACTGAAAGAAGATGAATTTGATATTGCAGGGGCCGCAACTGGTGTGGTTGATGCCGATAAACAACTTGGTTCTCATCGCGTAAAAGCTGGAGATGTAATAATTGCTATGCCAGCAAGCGGATTTCACGCAAATGGTTATTCGTTGGTGCGCCATATTTTGGCAACGCAAAAGTTAGATTTGCATAAACAGTATGACGGACTAGCAAAAACATTGGGTGAAATTCTCTTAACCCCAACCGAGATTTACACCTTGGATTGTCTAGCGTTAATCAAGGCGCAGTCAGAAAATATCAGAACCTTTTCGCACATCACCGGTGGTGGATTAGCAGATAACACCGCACGCGTGATTCCGGATGGATTAGTTGCAAAATACGACCGAACAACTTGGGCACTTCCCGCTGAAATGAAATTTATGGCCGAGATCGCCAAAGTGCCACAAGCGGACATGGAGCGCACTTGGAATTGCGGTATCGGAATGGTCACCATCGTGGACCCGGCTATTGCCGACCTGACCATCAAATCTTTGGCGGCGCGGGGGATGAAAGCCTGGATCGCAGGCTCAATTCACGCTCAAAGTGGCCCAGGTGCGGCTGCTTTGGAAGGTAACTACCTGACGCGATAACCTACGCGTCTTGACGAATTTAACTTTGGTAAGGAGGTCGCCCAATGGGTCGCGGCCGTGCAAAAGCTAAACAAACAAAAGTAGCAAGAGATCTCAAATACAACTCACAAGAGATGGACCTTGATCGTCTTGCCAAAGAACTCCATGGTGAGGATTCATCAAATAAGTCTCACGATGATGATGACCCATTTGCTGAGGGTAATTACATTCCTCGTGCTTAATACACGCGCTTAACATCCACTTGCGAATAAAGTGAGACCAACTCCTTACGTAGCTTCACTTCGTATCTACGAACCACTTTCCGCCTTTGAACCAGCCGATCGGTTGCGTTGGCAGGAGTTAAAGGCAGATGAAAATTCTAAGCGGAGCGAACAAGAGTTAGCGTTACGCCGTTTAGTTTTTCCTGAACCGCCGGCCGGTCGCCCCGATGGCGCACATATTTTAGATATCGATGGTCTTCGTTATGTTTCGCCTTGGTCAACGGCAACTCGCTGTTGGGCCGCTCTCGATGATTTCAAAGAGAGCTTGCCCTCATCGATTACCCCATTTTTCATTCCGCAATCTTTAGAAGATGTAATAACTGCTGGCGTTGATTTAATGGAAGATCGCGTGCCACATATCCTCACCGAGAATTGGATGATCCCTCCGCGTTGGTTCTCACTCTTTATGGCAGAAGAGCGGGTCCGTGGCGAAGATGAAGATGGGCTCTTCTGCACAATGCGAGCCACTATTGCAGATGCTAAAGCGCGCACTGAAGTTGCACATCAAACTGTTAGAAACGCATTCGGTGAAGGTTCAGTAGAAGCAGAGATCGAACATTTATTGGAATGGCTAGATATGTTTCACAATAAATCACTTGTGGAACTCGATTACGGCGGATTAGCAAATTACTTGGATCACGGTCTGCGTTTAGCTGGCGAAGAAGGGCTAGAAGCAGATACCTCGATAGAAGATGTTCTGTTATCTCTCTCTGGCCTGGCAGCCGGGGATGGGCAGATGGCTGGCCAAGGCTATGAACGCTTAGTTTCACGCTGGCGGATCGTGCAGAGCTTTGAATCTGCGATTTAAAGCTCACTTTCGCTGAACTCTCTCTTGCTATTTGCGCTCACTTTGACGGATACTTCCGACAGTCGTAACAAATCGGACATCTTAAGAATTTATAGAGGAGCGTTATGAATCGCATACCTGATGCAGAAATCTTGCTCACTCCTCGCGAAGTCGCCGAGCTCTTTGGCGTTGATCCCAAGACAGTTACTCGATGGGCAAAGGCCGGAAAATTAACTTCCATCAGAACACTTGGTGGTCATCGCAGATTCCGAAAGTCTGAAGTTGATGACTTGCGAAACAATTACTTTAAGAGCGAGACCAAGTAAATAATTTATGGAATTTTCAGTTCTGCAATTCATCGCACTTGGCGCGCTCACATTTGTGTTTGTTGGTGCAATTACACCGCTAATGCGCAAACTGGCTTTGCGGATCGGCGCGGTTGATGCCCCAAATTTGGCGCGTAAGGTTCAAAAAGAACCGGTTCCGTATTTAGGTGGAGTTGCGATTGCAATTGGCGTTGTTGGGGCCTCGTACGGCTCGCTATTGGCTGTTGATTTCTCAATGGAGACTTTTCTTTTGGCAAGTTTCGTTTTGGTGCCGGCGATAGCAATTTCGGCAATGGGTTTACTTGATGATTTACGCGGACTAAAACCCTGGCCGCGCCTAATTGCACAAACGGTCACTGGAATTATTGTGGCGGTAATTCTGACGGCTACCGATACTATGGGTGTTGCCTTCAACAACACTTTTTTAAACTACGCCATTTCAGTCTTATGGATTGTCGGCGTCTGTAACTCTATTAATTTCTTTGATAATTTAGATGGCGGCGCTGCAGGTACCGTCGCGGTTATCTCTGTTTTCTTATTCTTAATCGCCTACGATCGCCAACAAGTACTGGTTAGCGCATTAGCCATTGTTACGGCCGGAGCAACAGCTGGCTTTTTAATGTGGAATCGCGCACCAGCCAAGATTTATATGGGAGATGCCGGCGCGCTCTTTCTCGGAATCATCATCTCGGTATTAACAATTCGCTTAAGTCCAGGTGTAGTTCCACAAGTAAAGTCATTTGCGATTCCACTGGCCCTTATGGCGGTGCCAATTCTTGATACAACGGTTGCGGTCACATCCCGCATTTATCGCGGGATTTCGCCCTTCCAAGGGGGCACGGATCACCTTTCGCATCGTTTGGTGCGCGCAGGGCTGACGAGACGAAACGCCGCATTTACTTTATGGGGCTTAGCCGCCTTTTATGGCGCACTCGCACTTGCTATCTATCTCTGGCCAGATAGCGCTGGTTATCAATTGATGGCAATCGGTGCAGTGGCATGGCTCTTTAAATTGGTTTACTTCTTACGAATTCCATCTGAGGGGTAGACTGTTCTTATGGCTAACAACGATGATGTAAAAGCGAGAATGCTCGCAGCTCTTGAAGCGAAAAAAGGTAAAAAGGGCGCACCTGGAACTCAGACACATGCTGAAGGTGGATCAAAGATTCGTGGTGGTCAACGCAGTGGTGGAGCACCTCAGGTGCAACGTAAAGCTGGACCATCAGGTTCAGGTTCTGCCGGATAAACCGGTTTCATTTAATTTAACTGCAGTGGCTCGGGACAGGATCGAACTGTCGACCTCACGATTTTCAGTCGCGCGCTCGTACCAACTGAGCTACCGAGCCAATATTTAATTGTTTAAAATTAAAAAAGAATAGAGTGTGTGGACACTCTATTCTCGCGACCCGGACGGGACTTGAACCCGCGACCTCCGCCGTGACAGGGCGGCGCGCTAACCAACTGCGCTACCGGGCCTTAAAGATTGAAAACATAAGTGGCTCTTATGTCACCTTAAAGCCTTTTCATAACCTTGCACCGAATAAATTCGGCCTTGCGTGCCCCCAACGGGATTCGAACCCGTGTTACCGCCGTGAAAGGGCGATGTCCTAGGCCCCTAGACGATGGGGACGTTTGAGGCTCGCAAATCGTACCCGTTAATGGGGTGCAGACCAAAATCGGTTAAAACTTTGCCCTGAAATCGCAGTAAATAGCGCTATTTTTATAGAAGTGACCACTGAATCGTGATTGAGACAGTCACATCTTGCTCGCCTAAATCAACAACTGTTGCTTCAGAATCTGCAGCTTTGCCCATTGCCAGAATCGGTGAGTACTCAACCGGACTTGAGTTTTCAACTAAGTAATTTACTCGCCCAAGTTTTGCATCCAGTAATTTTGCATAAGAAGTAGCTTTTGCTTTCGCATTTTTTACTGCAGCAGTGCGCGCTGACTCAGTTGCTTTTGAGGCATCGAGAACAAATGGAGTTACTCCTTGAATTTGTAGTTCGTTTCCACCTGCAGCGACTACTGCGTCAACAACTGCGCCGGCATTTTCTGCATTCTTAATGGTCACTACAAAGCTTTGAGATCCGCGGTAGCCAACTAGAACAGAACCTTTATCCTGGGTGTAGTTATATTCTGGATAAACGGTAATGCTCTGGGTTGCGATATCTCCCTTAAGAACTCCGCTCTTAGTTAAAGCGGCACGAACGGCAGTCCCGACTGTTGAAACCTTTGCAAGCGCTTCCTTATTTGATCCGGCCACAAATGAAACATTGGCATTTAATCGAACCGCATCAGGGGTTACTTTGATTGAACCCTGAGAATTAACGGTCACATAACGCGTTTCAGGCGTTGCTGCTTCTGCAGGAAGAGAAGCGGCAATACCTCCTGCTAGCGCGAGTGCAATTAATGAGGCGGCTATCTTGCGAATTCGTGTTGTAGTCATGGGTTAAGTATCTCCTATTTATTTACTTGCGGCTGTGATGGTGCTGAGAAAATAATGTGATTTAGAGCGAGCGATATAAATCTGTATGGTCTTTAAGCATCCGCTCCAGCGAGAAATACTGGTTCGCTCTCGCCTTACCGGCCTCACCCATCATCTTGCGTAATTGGGCATCTCTAACTAGTTTTTCGATGCCATCTGCCATATCAGAGGCGTTTGTTGAGGTTAAGTACCCCGTGCTCTGATCAATGACGATATCTGAAATTGAGCCAACGTTGGTAGCAACAATCGGCAATCCCGCTTGTGCAGCCTGTATCAAAGTCAGCGGAATTCCTTCGTTATCAGAAGTCAAGATTGCAATATCGCTAGCGGAAAAAATCTGAGCAATATCACTGCGCCATCCAAAGAAAGTTACATTTAATTCTTCGCGTTGGGCTCGCGCTTTAGAGCTTTCAAACAGTTCACCTTCGCCGGCTATTAAGAAGCGAAGATCCAACCCGCGCTGCTTACACTCATTTGCAACATCAAGTAAACGATCCGGCCGCTTAATCTGAGTTAGGCGTCCAACATAAGTTATATAAAGAGGTTGCGTGCTAAGACCTAGCGAATTCTGGGCATCTACTTTAGAAATCGCTTTCGGGGCGGGCAGCCCAGGAAAAAAGACTCGATATTTATCGCTCTTGCCAATTCCAACAGCAAGCAACTCTTCTCTAACTTTGCTGCCGATTGCAATTAATACACTGGTGCGAGCAGCGAAGAACTTCTCAATCAAAACAACAATTCGAGTTAGCGTCTTACTAAAATACCCGTGCAGTAAATGTCCGTGGAAGGTGTGCACACGAACTGCCCCACGGCCGGCCAAGAGCGATGCCAAACGTCCCAGAACTCCAGCTTTAGCGGTGTGGGTGTGAATCACATCAGGCTTAAATTTGCGGATCAACGACACCAAACCAAAGAAGGCTTTCAAATCTGCGAGCAAAGAAACCGAACGCCCTAGGCCCGCAATACGCGTTGCCTTTACATCTTTTGCCACAGTATCCAAATAATCGGCTTCATTTTCATCGCAGAAACCAGTTACGAGAATTTGCTCAATCGCTGATTTATCAAGGCCACGCATTAACTCGGCCACGATTACCGCAGGACCACCCACATTCATACGGGCGATTATCTGCATAACCTTTACTTGCGGAGCCATGTGGTTATCTTCTCGCAAAAAGGCGCGATAATTGCGGACATGACCGCTGGCGAATTCATATCTAATTGCACCGCTGATGCGCTCTCATCCGCCGCTCAATTATTGAAATCTGGTGGCTTAGTCGCACTTCCCACTGAGACCGTTTATGGCCTAGGCGCAGATGCCACAAATAAAGATGCGGTAGCCCGTATCTACAAAGTAAAAGGTCGTCCCGCTGATCACCCTTTAATCGTGCATATTCATTCAATGCAATCACTCGGTGATTGGGCTGATGAGATTCCAGATTATGCAATTTCACTCGCCCGTGATTTCTGGCCCGGCCCGATGACTCTGGTTTTAAAGCGCTCTCTATTAGCGGAAGATTTTGTAACTGGCGGCCAGCCCACAGTTGGGTTGCGTGTTCCAGACCATTCAATTGCACTCGCACTCCTTTCTGCATTCGCAAAAATAGGCGGCCAAGGAATTGC
>CANMCL010000021.1 GCA_947496345.1 Actinomycetota bacterium | reverse complement strand
TTAAATCTTTGCCGCCGAATGAGGCACAAGTAGTCAAGGCTGTTGGGGCCTGCACAATGTTGAGAAGTTCGCCATCAGGAGAGTAGTTGCGGACTTGTCCGCATCCGTAGAAGGCAACCCAGATATTACTTAGACTGTCAGTGCACATTCCATCTGGAAGTCCGGTGACATCGCTAACATCAATTGGGGTCAATTCACTCACAATCTCATTTTTTTGTGAATCGAATTTATAGCGAGAAATTTCACGTGTCGCAGAATCAATATAAAACATCATTTTTCTGTCAATTGACCAATCAATTCCATTAGCTATGTGAATATTTTTTCGGTGAATGCTTTTATTGAAGTTTCCGTCGATCTTAAATAGTTCACCAGTTGCACTTCCCGGGATACTTTCTGCGCCGCCGACCCACAGACAACCAGACGGATCAATATTTCCATCATTTGTTCTCACTACCTTGAGGTCAAGTCCCAATGGAATTTCTCTTTCAATTTTTAAATTTCCATCTGTGAGAGCAATTGAATCTCCCAGGGCTAAAACATAACCACCGGAAGCTCGTTTACCAACATATGTCACCATTGATTTGTAGATATGCTCTTTAATATCACCACTTGATGGATCATAAGTTTTAACCAAACCATCAAATACATCTACCCACACAAAGTGCTGACTTCTCTCGTCCCAAAGTGTTCCTTCGCCCAAATCACACCGTGAACCAGGAATAGGAATTGCCTCGTAAGTCTTCATCCTTGTCTCATTTCTCTCTTTGAAAAATCTTACTTTTAATCTGGCTTGACTTTGTAGTTATCAAATTGGTCGGCAATAAACAAGTGAACTAAATTGGACAGTAGTATTCAAGCGCCCGAGAGTCAAGGATTTGTTAAAACGCGTCACGGCAGGTGATAAAGATAAGAAGCACACCCACGATCAGTAAATAGATCTGCAATACAAGAGAGGATGGGTCGTTCAGGAAACTGGGCGGCCCGTTCTTCGTATGTTGCATTAATACTACATAGCATATATGCTATTTCTATGAGTCGCAATCCTGAAGAGCCGGTATATAACCGTATTGAAGAAGCTCGTTCGACGCTTGGACTCACCCGTCAGGAATTGGCTGACAAGGTCGGCGTCCATTACCAAACGATTGGCTACCTCGAGCGTGAGGAGTACAGCCCATCTTTGGTTCTGGCTCTTCGAATTGCAAAGGCTCTCAATCAAGAAGTATCAGATTTGTTTTCGCAGACCCCATTTAAGAAAGGTAAGTAGAGATGACAAAGAAGAACAAGATTTATTGGTTTGAGGGCGTTACTGAAAAAGGCGTCAAGGATCTGCTGAATAACGATAACTCTAAATTTAGGTGGTTACGACCTCAGCGCAACAGACGTATCTTAGTAATCCTTATGGCTCTCGGCATGGTTCTTACATCTATGGGAAGCTACTGGCCCACTCTTAAGACAAATCTAAATCTAAGCCCCGGGGTTGGTGTCATCGTGTATTCCGTGACCGCAATTTTTATAATTTTTGCGGTGGTTGTCTGTTACTCATTCCTGAGAATTGCTGTTAGATCAATTGCAGATGCTCCTGATGAATTGCTAGACGAGCGACAGATTGCAGTGAGAAACACATCATTTAGATATGCATACTTCATTCTCGGTTACGTTCTTCTGGGCTTGATGGTATTGATGTTTTTCGGGCCCGAACTACAAATGTTTCAGCCTGAAGGTAATGATGGAAGCTATCTCGTTATTGCTGCTCTCTTTGCCACTGCCGCGTTACCATCAATGGTTATGGCTTGGCGCGAGCGAGATATCTAATGAAAATACAACGCGATATTGCACCCGATGTATTGAGAGGTTTTGCGCTACTTGGAATACTTGTCGTAAACATCCAATTTATGGGATTAAACAGCGGTGAGGGGGCACGTGGTGATTTAACCCAAGGGTTAGCGAATGGAACAGCTACATTCATCATTGCTTCAATATTCGCCGGAAAGTTCTATTTACTCTTTTCATTTCTATTTGGATACAGCTCGAATTACATAATTAGAGGAGATCGAGCGAATAGAACCCGATGGGTAAAGCGCTGTTTTGCGCTGATTGGACTTGGTGCACTTCACTTTACTTTTTTGTGGCATGGCGACATCATTTTTCTGTATGGAATTTTTGGCTTACTGCTTATCCCATTCTTTTTCCGGGCTGATAGAACTCTGAAAATCTGGAGTCGAGTAGTTTTCATCACTTCTTCAACTTTAGTGATCTTGGTTGGCGCATTGGTCTACATCGCTGAGCGGTTCTTGCCAACCGAGAGCGTTCAGGCACCGATGGAGTCAAAACTTGACGCAGTGCTCGTCAATGGAACATTTCTTGATGCAATCCCTGCACGTCTCGAAATCTGGGTTTATGGCATCACAACCGGTGTATTCCTTCAAGGAGGTTTAGCCTTCGCGGCGTTTCTGTTGGGACTGCGTATGGCAAGGAGCAATTTCTTATCTTCGCCAATGGATGCAAAGAAGAACTCCAGCTTGATGAAGAAGGGTTTCTTTTTTGGCGCACCAATTCAGATTGTTGCCGCCATTGCCCTTGTACGAAATGAACAGACAGCAGAACCGTCTGAGGCGATTTACTTGATTTCGCTTTTTACTTCATTCATTGCCGCTCCACTTATGTCGATCTTCTATATCTCAGTTATTAGAAAAGTGGTTGAAGATAAGCCTAATTATGTTACTTGGATGGTTCCGGCTGGAAAAATGTCGCTAACGGTTTACATCTCTCAATCCGTTATTACATCTTTAGTTTTTGGTCCTTGGGGTCTTGGGCTATTCCAAAAATTAGAAACTTGGGAAGTTGTGCTTTTCGCCTTTGGAATATGGTTGGCTCTGATTTTCTTAGCAAAAATTTGGTTGCAGAAATTTAGCCAAGGACCACTTGAAAAAATGGTCAACACAATGACTAGAAATCGTTAGCAGGCCTTGGAAATATACTGATTAAGGCTTTGACGCTTAGCTTCCTGGGCTCACCGTTGACATATTAAAGTCTTTAATGACAAGCGCAGGCATCGCCATATTCGACATATCGCCTGCCCATTCGCGTGGTTGCGTCCATTCGGTCGCACCAGCGTGAGCAATGCGAGAAAGTGCTGACACAGGGGAGTCATTCCAACGGAAGTTATTGGTTGCTCCCACAACTTCGCCTCCCTTAACGTGATAAACACCGTCGCGAGTTAATCCAGTGAGAAGTAACGAGTTCGGATCAACCATACGGATATACCAAAGAGTTGTAAGAAGAAGACCGTTATCAACTTTCTTTACAAGATCTTCTAGTGAACCGCTTGCGCCATCAACACTCATAACTAGGTTTTCGCCCAGCGGGGTGAAATCTAAATTAGTTAGTTTTGCTGACGCGCGAGTTTGAATCAGGGATTGCAGAACTCCATCTTTAAGCCAATCAACGCGTTTAATACTTTGACCATTATCAAATACGGATGAGAATGGTGAGCTGACAGGCGTTGCCACAAAGTTGGCTGCTGGAAGTTGCTTAAAATCTGGATCGCTAAAGAATTGCAGAGATACATTTGAGAGTTTCTCACCAATTCGAGTGCCGCCGCCCTGCTTGGAAAATACCGATTGACCTTCGTGCGCATCGCGAGCTGTTGATACCCACATCATGTAGGTAAACAAGTCTGCTACTGATCCTGAAGGAAAGATGGTGTCGTAATGTCCTGCTGGAAGATCCACCTTAGTACCTTGCCAAATTAATCGTTGGCGAATTTGAGCATCGATATCGGCGACAGAAACATTGGAAAAGTCGCGAGTTTCAATACCTTCCCAAGTCGAACGGGTGCGTTCGTGAGACTTGCCTGTCATTTCTACACGACCAACTGGTGAATCCTTACGTAAACGCAGACCGCCCTTTGATCCAACCCAAGTTGTTTCATTTGTGTGCTCGGAGTATCCAAATAGTTCGATCTTGTCAGCAACCGAGCGGGAGAACATATCGCCCAAGGCTGGTGCAAATTTTGCAAAGACTTCAGGACCCGTAGGAACGTGCTCTGCTGACCAGTTTCCAATGGAAACGTTAGTTGCAAGGGGTGCGTAATCATCTGCCGGACCTGCTGCTTTCGCTGCAGCAATGGCTGCTTCTAGAAGCGTGGGAACATCTGCAAGTGAAACATCTGTGCGCGTTACACCACCGGATGCCATTGCGCCGTTTACTGAAACGAAAGCAATTACAGTGACGCTGCGCTCTTGGATCACGCCATTGGTTGTGAGGGTGCTGCCGGCCCAACGCAAGTTTGCTTGCGTCTTATCGCGCACAACCACAATGCAGTCATCGCAAGTTGCGGCAGTTGTTATCTTTTCAATTAGATCTTGCGCTGAAATCATTTTCCGGCCTCCGCAACAGTATTAAGGATATTTACTTTGTCGAAGATCGCCGCTGGGCAACCGTGACTTACCGCTGCAACCTGACCGGGCTGAGCTTTACCGCAGTTAAATGCGCCACCTAAAACATAAGTTGAAGGACCACCAACCACCTTCATTGAGCCCCAGAAGTCAGTTGTTGTTGCTTGATAGGCAACATCCTTTAATTGACCAACAATCTTGCCGTTCTTGACGCGGTGGAATTGTTGACCAGTAAATTGGAAGTTATAGCGCTGCATATCAATTGACCAAGATTTATCACCTTTAATGATGATTCCATCTTCCATTGAAGAAACCATCTCATCATAAGTTGGACCAGTTGGATTTGGTTGCAGCGAAACGTTAGGCATACGTTGAATCGGAACGTGCGCAGGAGAATCTGCAAAGGCGCAACCATTGCTGCGATCGCGGTTAACACGGGCTGCGATGCGACGATCTAATTGATAACCGACGAGGAGACCATCTTTAACAATGTCCCAGCGCTGGGCGGCAACACCTTCATCATCAAAGCCCACAGTGCTTAGGCCGTGTGATGTGCTGCGATCACCGGTCACATTCATTAACTTTGAGCCATATTGCAAAGTATTTAACTTATCTGGAGTAGCAAAAGAAGTTCCGGCGTAATTAGCTTCATAACCAATGGCGCGGTCTAACTCAGTAGCGTGACCGATTGATTCGTGAATGGTCAGCCACAAGTTAGATGGATGAATCAATACGTCATAGCGACCAGGTTCAACCGATGGTGCTGCGACTTTTTCGGCCAATAGCGATGGCAGTTCTGCGATCTCTGAATCCCAATCCCAAGCCTTATTTCCCATCCACTCCCAGCCATAGCCAGCTGGTTGTGCCAGTGTTCGCATTGCTTCAAAACCATGTGAGCCAATTGAAATTGCTTCAATCTGATTTTGAATACGAACGCGCTGCTGTGTGGTGCTGGTGCCATATGAATCGGCGTAATGCTTCTGTTCCTTAACAAACATCGTGGTGGCAGAAGTGTGATTAACGCCAGCGCTCTTGAGTAATCGATTACTTAGATCTGCTAAGCGATCCTTTTTCTCGGAATCAGAAACTGAGAATGGATCGATTTCATAATCAGAGACCCAAGTTTGATTTGCATAGACAGGCTCGGTAACAAGTGAAACCAATTCTGTAGATAGTGGCTTAGATGTCTTGGCCATAGCAACTGCGGTTTGTGCCAATTTCTTTGCAACATCGACCGAGATTTCAGGTGATGAGGCAAAGCCCCAAGCGCCATTTACTATTACGCGCACACCAACTCCGGCAATGGTCTCATCGCTTTGAGTTTCAGGGCGAGCATCACGCAAAGAGAGCAGACCACTTCGAGTGCGTTCAATGCGCACATCTACGTGTGATGCACCCGAATCCTTTGCGGTGCTGATTGCGGCATCGCTAACTGCGGTTAACGGAAGGGCTAGAAAATCTGAATCCACGTTTTTATTCACCCCCGCACCCTATTTCAATTTAGACTTTCGGGAAAGTCTTAGTATAAAAAAATGCAGAGTTTATGCAGCAATCTTAGGCAGCGTTCTCAGATTTATACTTCTTCTCAATATTAAGGAAGAAGGTAATTGAGAAAAACGCTATCACCGTAGCGATCACCCCACCCACGTACATAGGCAGGCGTAGGCTAAAACTCGCTAAGACACCACCCAACAATGAGCCTATTGGCATTGTTCCCCAGACCAAGGTTCTGCGAGTTCCGTGAATACGACCGTAAAGCTCATTAGGAATGATTGTTTGATAAGTCGCCATCAATAAAATATTCCACTGCGAGATTACAAATCCGGTAACGGTTCCTAAAGCAACAAAAACATATATGTTCGGTGAGAATCCTTGCAAGAGCAACATTGCTGAACTGGCAAATATGGCAACGGTCATGACCTCGCTTCTACCGAACTTCTTAGACATTCGAGAGGCTACCAACGCGCCGGTAATCGCGCCTACTCCCTCGATTGCCAAGATAACTCCAAATAAGCGCTCAGGTAGATTCAACTCTTTGATTATAAATAAAACTATCGTTGCCGTCCCCATCGAGTAACAGAAGCCAATTGTTGCAGTCGTGACCACTAATCGTCGCAGCACCTTTTGGTTGAATAGGTATGAGATACCAAATTTCATATCTGCGACGAAATGTCTATCGATCTTATCTTCATCCTCTTTACGAACATCTTGCAAATACCTAATTGGAATTGACAGGGCGAATAGCGCAGATATGGCAAAACCTAAGCTATTAATAAAGAATGGCAAGTAGATTGCGAAGGCATAAATAAAGCCACTTATTGGAGCACCGATGAAGCCCTGAATAACGGTCTGTGAAATCTGAAGTCTTGAATTACCCTTCTCAAAATCTTTTGATTCCAAAATTTGAGGTATCAGAGATTGCGCAGTTGTGTCAGCAGCAACTTCGCAGACTCCGATAATGAACGCTGCAGCCAAAAGCCAAAAGATTGTGACGAGGTCAATTGCAATTAGCAGCGCTAAAACGCCCACAACAAAACTGCGAGTCGCATTAGCTCCAGCCAATATATAGCGCCGATCTACGCGATCGACCATCACTCCAATAGGTATTGCGAAAATTAACCAAGGGAGCATGACCATCGCGCCAATTGCTGCGATTAAAACAGGGCTATCAGTTAAGGAGATAGCCAGGAGTGGTACTGCTGCGATCATCACGCCATCAGCAAGATTAGAAACAATGCTAGAGGCCCAAATTCGATTAAATGCTGGACCCATAAATGGAACCTTACTGGCTAGATGAGTCACTTCCTAACATCGACAAATCTTCGATGTGTTGATAAGAATCTCCAATGACTATTGCACTAGATCGGTTATTGGCTCATATGGCTTGGGCGAATCAGAAGACAATCGAACATCTGCAAACGCTTCCAGAAGAATCACTGAAAGCTTTTGCCACAAATCCCGAGTGGCACGCCGCAGAAATTATCTATCACATTGTTGATTCGGCCGATCATTACGCTTTTCGAATCAGCGGATTGCCTGCACTCACCCAACCAGGTGATCCGTGCATAGATGATGTCAAAGAAATTTCCGATCTCGCTCGGCTTAAGGAACAAGCAGCGATTGTTGATAAAGCACTCTTGGATTGTGTGAAATTAGATGACATTCAACTCGAGTACAAAAATTATGAAGATAAATTAGTGAAAAGGTGGAGATCAACCATACTTTCGCAGGCGATTCATCACGCCACTGAACATCGCGCACAGTTAGCTTCCGCATTGGAGGCTAAAGGCTTTACTCCCGTGAACCTTGATGATTTAGACCTATGGTCATTT
The DNA here is from genome assembly GCA_947496345.1 of Actinomycetota bacterium. The sequence goes on along the minus strand of CANMCL010000021.1, from coordinate 3,806 downwards.
GAAATTGAAACAGAGTCCAAGAAAATATAATTACATTCTCCATTGAGGGTTAAGCCTCTAATAGGTAGAATGCGTTTATGGTTGGCGTTGATTCAAAATTCCTTGCAGGTAAAAAAGCCCTTATAACTGGAGCCGGAAGCGGGATCGGCCGATCCTGTGCCATCGCTTTCATCGAAGCAGGTGCGGAAGTCCTGGCAGTTGATTCAAATGCTAAATCTCTTTCAGAACTCGAATCGCAATTTAAAGTCAAGACAATGGTTGTAGACCTAAGTAAGCCAGATGAACATTTCCCAAACCCTTTAGAAATAGATATTTTGATAAATAACGCTGGTGTTCAGCATGTTTCCCCTATAGAAGAATTTCCGATCGCTCAGGCCGACATGATGTTTTCACTAATGCTGCGCACACCATTCTTCTTAACTCAAAAGGTTCTTCCGCATATGTATTCCAAAAAATGGGGGAGAATAATCGGAATATCAAGTATCCATGGCCACGTAGCATCTCCAAACAAGTCCGTATACATAACTGCAAAACACGGACTTGAAGGTTTAACTAAAGTAACAGCGCTAGAAGGTGGCCCTCACGGAGTTACCGCGAATACCATCGCAGCCTCATATGCGCGCACCGCACTGGTTGAAAAACAGATTAAATCGCTATCAGAAATAAATAAATTATCTGAAGCAGAAGTAGTTCAGGAAGTTATGCTGCAACCGGCAGCGATAAAGCGGCTAATCGAACCGGAAGAAATCGCTCAACTCGCACTTTATTTATGCGGCCCATATTCAGATTCAATTACCGGATCTTCCTTCGGAATAGATAACGGTTGGACCGCTCGCTAGTAAACTAAAAAAGCTTCCTTATTTGAGAAGCCAAATTCCTTCGGTTGCGCTCTTGGAATCAATTGTGATCTTGTCTCCGTTTGCAGTTTCACCATAAAGCGTTTCTGCAACTGAATATCCGTATTTTGATAAATCTATCTCAGCCTTGACTGCAGATCGCGCGATAAGGATTAATAACGATTGGTCTTTAGATTCTCTGAGGTAGGCCAGGTAATTCTCTTCGACAGCAACCCAACGGAGTCCGCCATTGATCAGCGCGGGGCTCTCCTTACGCAACTTAATTAGTTTTTTAACTAAATTGTAAAAATCTACATCCCAACCACTTCTATCGTCCCAATTAATTGTCCTGCGTGAATCTTCACCCCAAGAACCTTCAAGTCCTATTTCATCGCCCGCAAAAATAGAAGGCACACCCGGATAAGTAAGGAGCATTGTCATTGCTGCAAGGTGAGCGTTTCTGTCACCGAGTACTACAGTGCGAAATCGAGCGGTATCGTGCGAATCAAGAATAAGCATGCTGGCAGTTAGGGAACGCCAAGGAATAGATGCATTGAACTCTTGCATTGATGCAAAGAATTGTTCGCCATCAATCTTCGGCATCGCAAATGGAAGGCCTTGGAAACCACCGGTGATTTCTGGATTTCGATTCATCCAGTTCCAGAATGGGCGCATAAAACCTTGGTAATTCATCGCTCCTTGCCAGCCGAGCCCGTTCAAATCTGATGCTACAAAGTCACCATTTTCGGCAACCAACCAAGTATCCGGATCAACATCAGCCATAGCCTTGCGGATGCCTTGCATAACTTCGACGTGATGATTTTCCGCGCCTTGCACACCAGTCATATTTCCAACATCGATACGCCAGCCCGCCATACCAAATTTTGGAGATATCCACTTTTTTACGATTGAGTTCTTTCCTTCATAAACAGCTTTACGGAGCGCTTTGGATGAGTAGTTAAATTTTGGAAGAGATTCCAGGCCAAACCAGCCAACGTAGCCCCATTTAATCGATTTATCCCAATAAAAAAACGAACGCTCTTTTGAAGACTTGTTTTTCTTTGCCGTAATAATCCACTCGTGTCCAACGCCGCAATGATTTGAAGTTAGATCTCCTAGAATGCGTAATTTCTTTTTCTTTGCGCTGTGTATTAACGACTTAAAGGCCTTATCTCCTCCAAGAATCGGGTCAACTTCATCAAAGGTTGTTGCGTCATATCTGTGGTTAGAGCGCGATGGGAATATTGGAGTTAGATAAATACCATTTACGCCTAAGTCAGTTAGATAATCCAACTTATCTTCAATGCCGTAAAGATCGCCACCGTAAAGTTCTTGGCCGGTGTACTTGCTTCGCCCACGGGGCAATTCATTCCAATCGCGGGGATAGGCCCAATCTGGATTAATATTGATTTTGCCTGATCGCGCAAAGCGGTCTGGAAAGATTTGATAGAAAACAGATTTATTTATCCATTTCGGATTTTCGGGAATTGCAACAATTTGAAAGTCGTTATTGCTATGAACATCGTGATCGAATAGCCCTTTCGCATTTAACCATTCGTACTTGTTCTCTCCGACAAAGACAAAGCGATAGATAGTATGGATATTGATGATCTGGATTCTTACTTCATACCAACGTTCTGTCTTCGAAGAACTCTTCTCTTCCAGTTTGTGTGTTCGAGGTTCAGCATCTTCGTAGAGACGAATATAGGCTTCTGAAAAGTTGTAACCTTTTGGCACTCTAACTTTTAGCGTTACCTTGTCACCAATTTTGGGGGCACTATTACTTACATATAGATCGCTGCCATCGTGGTGGGGAGCTTGTGCGAATCCTGGAACCGTAGCCATTGTCTATTTTTACTTATCTGGATTAGGAACGGTTACGTCGCGGACGAAGGCTTCTAAATCATTCGCTGATTGCAAGAATCCACGCAAGGTACGCAATGTGGCACCAAAGTGGGTGAACTCTTCTACCTTCAGACCGTCTATGTCATACATTTTGTTGAACTCTGGCAATGTCTGCAAGGTTTTCAGAATCGTTGGATCAACCGGCTCCTCAACGCTATTTGGGTTTGGGATCATTCCGGATTTATTTATCTTTACCTGCCAGCCGTAAGGGGGAGAGATAACAGCATCTCCACCAATGATTTGGCTCCAATGCATATGACTGCGGAAAGCAGCAGATAGCAAGCGCGTGCGATATCCACGTTCTTTATAGATCTTATGTGCGTGCTTAAAGACAGCGACACCTGCCCACTCCATAACTCCCGGATCAATTAGGGTTCCGGATTTTTCGACGGAGACTTTCACCCAGTCATCAACGCGGCCAACCATAATTGTGCAGACCGGACCCATCTGTGAAATATCTAGACCCTCTGCTTCGCGGCGGTTTAATCCACGTTCAATCGCTTCGGCGACGGCGATTGTTTGCGCTACTGAGAATGAAACTGTGGCATTCAAACTAACCCCACGATAAGTTGCTTCTTCGAATGCGCTGATGGCTTCCGATGTCACCGGGATTTTTACAATAATATTCTTTGCAAGCTTGGAGAATTCAAAAGCCTGATCAGCCAACGCTTTTGCATCGCGAAAGTTTCGTGGATCGGTTTGGATCGACAGCCGGCCATTGCGGCCGTTGTATTTTTCAAATTCAGGTTCAAGTATTTTCGCCGCATTGACAGAGAGCTCTTCAACCATAGCCCAACCAATTTGATCATCAGTTGCTGTGGGGTGGCTCTTTGCATAATCCTTAATGCGGCCTACCCAGTAATCCTTGTCAGCTTTAATTGCGCTAAGGGCAATTATTGGGTTACAAGTCGCACCAACGATTCCCCAAGTTAGGGCTTCCTTCAATTCTTTAGGGTCCGCAGAGTCATTCCAAAGCACTGTTTGTGAGTTTTCTTTCATAAACAAGAATGGTGACTGGGACATAATTCCTCCGTTAACGGCCGTGATATCGCTTAAGCCTAATCA
>CANMCL010000020.1 GCA_947496345.1 Actinomycetota bacterium | reverse complement strand
CTACTTGTAAAAGCGATGAGTGTCCACCGCTAACTAATAAAGCAATTGTCGGATCAGTCGGCAGATCGTGAGTTAAGTAATCAACGCTGATATGTGCGGCTAAGTGATTTACTCCATATAAAGGTTTGCCAAGGCCCAGTGCTAATCCACTGGCTGAAGCAACACCAACTAAAAGCGCACCGACTAAACCAGGGCCAGCAGTAACTGCAACAGCGTCAATATCTTTTAGTGAAATGCCGGCATCGCGAACCGCTTTATCAATGCTGGGTAACATCGCTTCCAGATGTGCGCGGCTAGCGATTTCAGGGACAACTCCCCCGAAGCGGGCATGTTCTTCAACGCTAGATGCAATGACATTTGCCAACAACTTTCGACCGCGGACGATTCCGATTGCAGTTTCATCGCAAGATGTTTCAATTCCTAAAACAATCGGCTCGCTCATGAAATGAGCTCCTTACGCATTACAAAGGCATCTAAACCAGGTCCGTAATAACCTTTACGAGTTGAGATATTTTCATAACCCAACTTTTCATATAACGTGATTGCAGCAGTATTTTCCGTACCTACTTCTAACATCATCGCTGGGGCTTGCTTTGAAATCGACCACTTTTCTAGCTCAGCCATAAAGTGGGTAGCAATTCCTTGGCGTAGATACTCCGGCAGAACGCCAACGGTTAAAACATCGGCTTCTACGCCAGGTGCCACAACCAAAACTCCGGCATAACCAACGATCTGATCTTCCTTGTTTACCGCAACTAAGAAATAGCGCGAATTTGGCACGCCTTTGAATTCTTCTTTAAATTGCCCCATCGACCAAGGTGAATCTGCAAAGAGCACGCGCTCCATTGATACCAAGACTGGAAGATCAAGTTGTATCGCATCGCGGTAGGAAATCATCTGCGCTCCGCTGTCGGCACCGCATCAGGGCGGCGCAGATACATGGGCTCAGTAACATTCTGCGAAGTACTAAGTACAACCAACTTTTGTAAATTGGGGTACTGATCAATAATGAAGTTATCGACCTCAGCGGGCTTGCTCACCGCGGGGCCAGAAATACGAAGACCATCTCTATATTTTGCCCAGTAAATTTCTTTGCGCCGCGCATCGATTGCCACGGTGTATTCACTTTCCTTGATTTCAATGGCATCAAGTGAGCAAACGCCAATCACCGGAATCTCTCGCGCCAGTGCAAATGAATGCGCGAAGGTAATTCCCACGCGCAGACCGGTAAACGGACCAGGTCCCATACCAACAACTACTTGATCAGGCTTAGGGCAGATTTCTAGAGCTTTGGTAACTAGTTCAGTAATTGCAAAACCATGTTCGGTTGCGCCTTCGTGAAAGGCTTCAAATAAAACTTTATCGCCTGCAATAATCCCAACGATCGTGCGCGATGTTGCAGTATCAATTGCAAGTGAAATAGTCATAACTTAAACCCTGCCCAGCGAGGACCGATCGCGCGCCAAGTTACAAGGCGCTCTTCATCGCTGCGATCGATATCGATTTCTAACCGCTCATCAGATAATCGAGTAGATTCTTCCCCGCCCCATTCGATAACGGTGACAGCACTTTCTCGCGCGGAATCTAGATCTAAATCATCAAGATAGAGCGCAGCTTTGCCACTATCTAGTAAGCGGTAGGTATCAACGTGGATAAGCGAAAGTGGCCCGGTGTGAATACGTGAGATAACAAAGGTAGGCGAAGTTACTTCGGTAAAACCAAGTGCCGATCCAATGCCTTGCACCAGCACAGTCTTGCCAGCACCAAGTGGGCCATTTAATTGGATCAAATCTCCTGCGCGAAGTTGAGCGCCAAGTCTTTTACCGAGATCAAACATCTCTTGTGCTGATGCGATCTTCATAGTGGTTAAGGGTACTAGCGAAAAAGAAACAGGGGCCGCGCTTTCGCGCGACCCCTGTTTCGTCGGATTTTTATTACAACCTATGTATTACTGGTTGTAGTACTTCATCCAAGGGTAGAGCGTGTCACGATCGATCTTAAGGTTTTTAGCCCTATGAACTTTCGATAACTGCGCTGCATTCCAAGGAAGGTTGCCATTTTCGGCAGCTGAGAGCATGGTGTCAATCAGCGTTAAGTAATGAGCTGTTGTGAAGTTGGTATGTCCAGTGCCTGGAGTTCCCGCAATTGAAATTGGGCTTCCAGCAGCATTAAACTTTGACCAGGTCTTAGGCGTTGTTGCCCAAAGAACTTGCAACTTACGGACTGGTGCTGTGTAAGAGCCACTCTTTTGAGAAGCCTTCAAGGCAGCAGCCTTAGCGGCAGCGAACTCTACTTCGTAGAGATCGGAGTAACGCTGAACAATGCCAGCAGGTTCTACTGGATCGTGTTCACCGATCATCATTACCGTTGGGACTTTTATCTTGCCAGTGCTCTGATACATAGTTGAATCTGATTTTGCCATAGCAGCGGCATCACCCTTGATGCGAGGTGCATCTGGGTTTAGTGGGCTGAGAGTTTGCAACATTCCAGCGATTGCGGTGTTACCGCTCATGCCTGCGTTGTAAACAGTGCGATCTTCATCGCTCAACTGCTTTGAATAATCGGTCTTCTGATTATCAAAACTGGTTCCACCCATCTTGGTTTGCATATCGCGTGCACCGAGAAGTGCATATCCAAGAACTCCTGAGATATTTTCAAGGGTTCCGTAGGCAGGTGCATAAGCAAGTGGCCAAGCAGTTGCAGCAGCGGTTGCTGGTCCGGCGATGCCATCAAATGTGGAGCTCTGAGTGCTGATGCCAGATAGGCGACCAATCATTAGGAGCGCACTACGTGCTGGGATTCCTTTAGCTTCAAGAGTCTTACCTGATGCACTTGAAGTTGTTGGCCAAGCACCCGAAGCAATATTTGCAGGATTTCCCAAGAACTGCATAATAAGTAAGTACTTACCGAGATCTTGAATCATTTGCATATCACCTGGTACGCCTGCTGCATAGCCTGTTAGCTTGATTGATGGATCAAACCAAGTTTTCATCAGCCAGAGCATGTCAACCAGATACTTGCTCTGTGATGCCCATGAATCAACTGGATTCATTACACCAGCTGCAGCTAGTAACTCTGGGTTCTTCTCAGCAAATGCTTGAGTTATTCCGCCACCCATTGAGTAACCCCAAGCCACAACCTTCTTAGTTGTTGTGAACTTTGTCTTGAAGATTCCAACGAGTTCAGCGTTTGTCTTTACCGCTTCGTCAAGGTTCCAAGCCTGTGTACTGAAACCAGAACCCATAACAGCGACGCCCTTATCAGTTAAGTACTTAATAAGTGCTGCACTATTTCCAGGTGCTAGTTCTGGACGTGGATCAATTGGATATCCCAATGGGAATATTGGCAGTAGGCCCGCTGGGATGTTGGTATTTGTACCAAATCCGTGTGACCAGATTGTTACCGTGCCATTGAATGTGGCAGGAATAACCATCTTGTAAAGAGCACCATCAGATGTCGTACCGGTACAAGTTTGTACAGGTGTTGCTCCATCACATGTTGGACCTGTTGCCGCAGCGTTAGCTGGTGCTACAACTACGAGCGTTGCAAGCAACGCAGCTGTTGAAACTAGCGCGAATGCGCGTGATTTAAACGTTGTAGTTCTCATTAGTTAGGCAATCCCTTCGCAGGCATCTTTGGACGAGAATAAGTTGATTTCACAACATCGCCAGTACCAGAATCTGTGGTGTAAGGCGTGTATGTGAATGTGTCGTTAGGAACAAGATCGCCAGTACGGTTGAAAGTACCGAACCAGTAACCGTTGTAACCAACATTGCTTGTCTTTGAGTAGTTCAGAGGAACTAATCCAGCGCTAGCAAATTTTGAACCATTGTTATCAATGGCTGCAAGAAGTGATTTGCGAGTTAAGTTCTTGCCGGCTGCTTGCAGGGCCTGAACAGTAACAAATGCTGAATTCATGCCGATAAGCGCCCAGCTGTTGAACTTAGCCTTTGAGTTGTAAGTAGCGTGAATCTCTTTAAATTGAGTCACGTACTCATCCTTTGGATCTACAACAGATGGCAAGAATGACATCGATGTTGCTCCGATTATGTATGGAGCGGCCGCAGGGTTGATTGATGCAATATCAGCACCAACAGAACCGAGGATCCATTTAGGTGCATAGGCGATCTTTGCCGCAGCCAGTACTGTGTACAAGGTTGCTGTTGCTACGCCAAATACGATCTGTACTTCACAGCCCGCTTTCTTAAACGTACCAACCCATCTATCTGGAACTCCGGTTACGCCTTGAGAAAGTGATGGGTAAGCAACGGTTTCAGTGAATTGAATATTTCCATATGCCTTACCGAAGCCGACGAGTGCGTCATCACCGAAATCATCATCTTGGTACAAGATACAGACTTTCTTGTTTGGGTAAGTTTCATTTACATACTTACCAATCATCTTCGCTTCCATGATGTATGAAGGCAAGATCATGTTTGAAGTTGGGTAGGCCGTGCGATTTGCGAATCCGCTGAAGCCAGTGTTTACAAAGAGGCTTGGGACTCCGCGACGGCCAAGGTTTACTGCAGATGCAACAGCTTTATTGTTTGCTGTTCCAAGCGCACCGACCATGGCGAACACATTTTGTTTCAGTAAATCCTGAGTCATCTGAACGGACTGTCTTGGAAGATAACCATCATTTTTAACAACGAGGCTGATCTTGCGACCATTCACTCCTCCATTTGCATTGACATAGTCAAAATATGCCTTCATTGCGCCTGGAAGTTGGTTGTAACCGAAACTAGCTGAGCCATTCATTGGCAAGGTGATGCCGAGTTTGATTGTGTTTGAGGTGATGCCAGTTTCTGAACGCGGCGAAATTGCTTGCGCCGGCATCACAGAAAGTGAAAGCGCTGTTGCAGCCATCACCGCGGAAGCTACGAGAAACTTCCGACGAGTCGTTCTGATCATATTTTTCCTTCCATCGAGGGGTATAACGGGGTAGATCTGTACTGCTAAGTACTCGCAATCATACGAGCGCTTTACCTTTACTTACTATGACGCGACCGAAGCTTCTCGATCGGACCTTTCGGGGCTAAAAAGACCGTCAAGATCAAAAGTGCGCTCACAATAAAGTCGGGCAATATCGTGGCTAGATTCCCAGAACCGCTCCATCGATCTGAGAACGAGGTGGCGATAAGCGGAATTGCAACCAGTGCTACTGAGCCAATCATGACGCCTCCGAGGGTACTTACGCCAGAGAGGACCGCTCCAGTGGCTATGGAGAACGAGAGAACGAGCGGGAATGCGCTGGGCGAGACGTTATTTATGGTCATTGCGAACAAGGCTCCGGCCAACCCGGCTATCCCCGCGCTGACCGTGAAGGCTAAAACCTTGGAACGGCCAAGGTGGATTCCGAGCAGTTCGGCGGCGACTTCATTGGACTTCACCGCACGCCAGCTTCGGCCATAGCGAGAGCGCAAAATATTTTGTATCCACCACAATGAAATGAGCGCTGTCAAAGTCGCAATCCATAAGAACCATTTGTATTGCGTAAAGGTCTCTCCAAGTGAAAGTGGTGGCCAACCCGCATCAAAAGTAATTCCCTGCTCACCACCTAAAACCGAAAATTGATTTGCAATCGAGGGTAGCCCAACGGCAAAGGCCAGAGTTGTTCCCGCTAGGTATGGTCCCGATAGTCGCGCCGCAGCCGTTCCAAGAATTGCACCAAAGAAGGCTGTGACTAAAACTGCTGCAATAAAGCAGATCCAAATCGGCGCACTGAAATAAATTTGCGTAAGTGCTGCTGTGTACGCACCGATGGCAAGAAGTGCACCGTGGCCAAGTGAGATTTGCCCCGAATAACCAGTTAAGAGAATAACCGAAGCAATAGCAACGACGAAGACTGCGACAGTTGCGCCTTGATAGGCGCGCCACTCATCGACAATATTGCTCAAGATATAAACAATTAATCCGATTAGAACGAAGCCAATGAAGCGATGTTTATTTGTGATGTGACGGCTATGCACGGCGCCCACCTTTGACTCCGATAATTCCATGCGGCCTAACAAGCAAAACTAAAATTAAGATTACGAAAGCAGCGAAGAATACAAGTGAACTTCCGAAGTACATCAATATTATTGCCAAAACAACCCCAAGAGTTAAGCCGCCGGCAACCGCTCCAACCAGACTTTCGATTCCACCGATTACTGCAGCGACGAAACCAAACACCAATAGCAAACTAAATTCAAAAGCTTCGGGCGATACTGAACCCGAACCATTTGTTGTCTGCAATATTCCAGCAGTTGCACCAGCTGCACCAGAGATTGCCCAACCAACCGTACGGACTAGATCAACGCGAACTCCAGATAGCCGAGAAATTTCCGGTGCGAACGAGGCGGCCCGCAAAGAAAGTCCCAAATTTGTGCGTTGAAACACCAGGGTTAACACAATCATAAGCAAAAGGACTATCCCAAGTATCAATACGCGAAGAGGAGACAGAGCGATACTTTCGCCCGCGAAGATAAAACCTCTATCCGAAAGTGGTGGAGTTAAGACTCCTACGCGATCTCCATATACAAAGTGCAAAACCGATTTTATGATTCCGAGTATGCCCAGGGTTGCGATAATTGGTAAGAAAATTTCTTGGTTCTTTTCGCCAGATCGCTTAAGAAGTGGACGTAAGAAGAAGTACTCAATGAAGGCTGAGAATGCGGCGCCTGCCAACATTGCAACCGGTAGGGCGATCCAGAATGAACCAGTTCTTTCTAAAATTGTAGCGCCAACAAAAGTTGAGGCTAGGGCGAGGCCGCCGGCCGCAAAGTTAACTACGCGCGTGCTGCGCCAAACTAAAACAATGGCAATCGCCATCAGAGAGTAAATTGAACCGGCGGTAATGCCGATAAGCAGCGTATTGAAAAATTCAAACATAGTTAGAACCCCAAGTAAGCAGCGCGCACTGCGGGATCATCTCTAAGCGCAGCTGCGCTACCTGTCGCGGCTATAGAACCAAGGTTTAACACGATACCGATGTCAGCGATCTTCAGCGCTCCCATTGCATTTTGCTCAACTAAAACCACAGTCAATCCAAGTGAATTTGTCAGATCACGAATGGATTGGAAGATTTGTTCAACTACTAGTGGAGCCAAACCGAGTGAAGGCTCATCAAGTAAAAGCAGTTGAGGTTTTGCCATCATTGAACGTCCGATGGCCAACATCTGTCGTTCTCCGCCAGAAAGCGAATCAGCTCTTTGTGAAAGACGCTCACCTAAGCGAGGAAAGAGTTCGACTACTTCTTTCTTTGATTGTGCTGACTCTTTACGATTGCGACGCCAGAGCGCACCTAAATCTAAATTCTCAGAAACAGTTAGCTCGGGAATAACAGACTTTCCTTCACTGACGTGTGAAATTCCGTGGCGCACTAGAGATTCTGGTTTTGAATGCAGAACATTGAGATCGCCCCACGTTGCGCTTCCATCTGTTGCTTTATTCAGCCCAGAAAGGGTGCGCAAAAGCGTGGTCTTTCCTGCACCATTTGCGCCGATTACTGCAGCTAACTGACCCTTCTCGATTGAGATAGATACACCGTGAAGTGCGCGAATTGCTCCGTGGTCAACAGTTAAGTTCTTAACTCTTAACATTACGCCACCCCGGTTCCGAGGTATGCGGCGATAACCGCTGGATCGCGACGGACTTTTTCAGCCGCACCGCTTGCGATCACTTCACCAAAATTTAAAACATATAGACGATCGCATACGCTCATTACGACATCCATATGATGTTCCACAATTAAAATCGACATAGTCGCAGTCAAGTTGCGAATTAAATTATTCATCCACTCGATATCTTGTGGTCCAAGTCCACCAGCTGGTTCATCCAACATCAAAATCTTTGGTTCAGAAACTAGTGCGCGCGCAATTGAAACCCGCTTGGTATCTGGGTAAGCCAAAGTATCTGCGCGACGATCGGCCAAGGTACCTGCATAGACGCGATCGAGAGCGCGCATCGCTTTATCGCGCAGAACTTCTTCATCTCGCTTATTCGTGCCAAGTGCTGCAGAAATCAAGCCAGTCTTGGCTAACTTCTGCGCCCCAACCATTACATTTTCTAGAACGGTTAACTCTGGAAAGAGACCAACACCTTGCAAGGTGCGCGAAATGCCGAGGTCAATTAACTCATCAGTGCGCGGCCACGAACGTTCTTTACCGTCAAATTCAAATTTTCCGGAATCTGGTTTAACTAATCCACACATCGCATTAAATAAAGTTGTCTTGCCAGCGCCATTTGGTCCGATGACTCCGACAACTTCATTAGTGCGAAGTTCCAGGTGCACATCGTGAAGGGCTTTCAATCCGCCAAAGGAGATGCTGACACCCTTTGCGTGCAACAGTGCGGCGCTCATAGTTCGTAGATTCTAGGCACTCGCGGGCCAATTCGTGTAACTATCTCGTAATTAATTGACCCAGAAGCACTTCCCCAGTCATCTGCGGTGTATTCCTCACCTGTTCCTGATCCAAAAATACTCACCCAATCCCCAGATTTCGCAGTTGATGCAGCGCCCAGGTCTACAACAAATTGATCCATCGAAACGCGCCCAATAATCGGTGCGCGCTTACCGTTAAATGTAACTCCAACGTTTTTCGCTATACGCGGTATGCCATCGGCGTAACCCATAGCGACCAACCCCAGTTTTGTATCACTCTTTGTAATTTCAGTTGCCCCATAACCAACCGGTGATCCTGCAGGCACATCTTTTACTAAATGTAATTTGGCGCGAAGGGTCATTGCGGGTTTCAGAGAGAGTTTTTCTGATGTACCTAAAGTTTTTACATCAGGACTTAAGCCATACATTGCAATTCCGGTGCGCACCATGTCAAAAGCGGAAGTGGGATCTACTAAAGTCGCTGCAGAATTTGAAAGGTGACGAATTATATTTGTGTACCCGAATGATTCTAGAGTGGCGACCATTTTTTTAAAGCGAGTTAACTGCTCAAAGTTCTGTCGCTCACCTGGTTCATCGGCGCGAGCAAAATGCGAAAAGATTCCAATTATTTCAACGCCTTTAACATGATGGGCATCGATCTCATTCCACTCTGAAAGAAAACCACCGCGCGTCATTCCGGTATCTACTTCTAAATGTATCCGTGGACGTTTGCTGCCGGCGACTGCCCCAACTTCTTCAAGTGCTTTGATTGATGAAACTGCGATATCAATATCGTGATCAACCGCGCTCTTAAAGTCAGAACCTGGTGGCACCAGCCATGCCAATATCGGTGCAGCTATTCCTGCGTTGCGAAGTGTGATCGCTTCTTCAAGCAGTGCAACACCAAGCCAAGATGCGCCCCCTTCTAGCGCCGCTTTCGCGACTGGAATAAGTCCGTGGCCGTAGGCATCTGCTTTAACAACTGCCAATAAATCGACCCCAGCTTTACCTTTGAGAAGCGCAACGTTTTTTCTGATTGCGGATAAATCAATAACCGCTTCTGCGCGATTTGTCATCGCTCCACCACAACCATGGCAGATGCGATTCCAGCATCGTGCGAGAGAGTGAGATGAACCTTTGCGCCATCAACTAATTCTGCAATTTCCCCGCGAAACAAGAAATCTGGTTTTCCACTTTCGTGGTTGATTACTTCTGCATCATGCCAAGGCAATCCGTGGCCAGCGTTTAGCGCTTTAGCTAGCGCTTCTTTAGCGGCAAAGCGTGCGGCGAGGGAAAAGATTGGCTTGGTTGCTTCTGCGGGAGTGAATAACTTATCGCGCAGCGATGGGGTTCTTTCTAGCGATTCGGCAAAGCGAGCGATATCAACTACATCGATACCAATGCCATCAATCATGTTCTTTAGTGTAATTGGCGTTAAGAGAGTTGGCTATTGGATGGCCAATAGCGATCAATAGCGAAGACTAAGACCAATAGCGCTCCGCCAATGAAGAGTCCGCCTAGCAAATCTGAGAACCAATGAGTATCACGAACTAGTGAAACTATGCAGACCGTCAAACTAATGGTTGCAACTCCAGCGCTAGCCAATCGTCCGCGGTAGCGATCAACGTGTGCATATCTATAAATTAAATATGCAAGAACTCCCCAAGTAAGTAAGGCGTTAGATGCGTGCCCACTGGGATATGACATTCCGCCAAAGTGCAATAGGTCGATACCAACTTTTGGCTTAGTGCGACCAAGCCAGAATTTAAAGAATCCAACAACTAGGTTCAAAGAAATCAAAGAGAGAATCGCCAAATTAAGTGGGCGCCAGGTTTTAAATCGCCGGGCTATATAAAAGGCGGCGATTAATAAGGCAACTGCAGTAACGCTACGTAGGCCTAGATCATCCAATCGGCGAATGATAAAACCGCCTATCCCTTGATATTGCGGGTGATCTAAGCCGTGGAACCACTTATCAATTTTAATTAGTGGTCCATCAATAATTACTTGGTGAGTGATGAGAAGAAAGCCGAGGAAGAGTATTGCTGACCAACGGAAGGCGCGGACCATTTGCGCGCGACGAGGTTCGAGAAGTACTGACATTGTTATTCGACTGTAACTGATTTAGCCAAGTTACGTGGCTGATCAACATCGTTGCCGCGGGCAACTGCCATTTCATAGGCAAATACTTGCAAGGGAACAGTGGCCAATATCGGTTGGAAGAGCGGCGAGCACGCTGGGATGCGAATAATGTGTTCTGCTCCAACAACTTCTGCACCTTCATGTGCAATCACTATTACTCGCGCACCGCGGGCTTTCACTTCTTGGATATTGCTCAACATCTTTTCATCAAGTGCGTGATCACTTCCTGAAGGCAGAATTGCAATTACTGGTGTGCCTTTATCTTTATCGATCAGTGCGATTGAGCCATGCTTTAACTCGCCACCGGCAAATCCTTCGGCGTGAATATAGGCCAACTCCTTCAACTTTAGCGCGCCTTCAAGTACGACGGGATAGCCAATATTGCGGCCAATAAATAAAACTGTCTCTGACTTAGCAAAGGTACGAGTTAAAGCACGCAGCGGTTCTACTGTTTCGAGGATTTGTTCAATTTTGCCCGGAAGTTCGAGCATTTCATTGTAGAGATCGTGCACCTGAGCATCGCTTAACTCGCCCCGAACTTGGGCTAAGTGCAGCGCAATTAAATCAACGGCAACGATCTGGGTGAGTAAAGCCTTAGTCGATGCAACTGCAATTTCTGGACCAGCGTGTGTGTAAAGCACCGCATCTGATTCGCGCGGAATCGTGGAGCTATTGGTATTGCAGATAGCAAGTACTCGCGCACCCGCTGCTTTGGCGTGGCGAATCGCCATCAAAGTATCCATCGTCTCGCCAGATTGTGAAATTGCAATCACTAGTGTGCTGGAATGAATAATCGGATCGCGGTAACGGTATTCGCTGGCGATTTCTACTTCTACTGAAATCTTCGCCCACTTTTCAATAACATACTTTGCGATCATTCCTGCGTGATAAGCCGTGCCGCAAGCGATCACGACAATTTTCTTGAGCGCCTTTATTTCGGCTTCCGACATATGTAATTCATCTAATTCAATTTTGCCGTTATCGGTTAAGCGACCAATTAAAGTGTCGGCAACCGCCTTTGGCTGTTCAAAGATTTCTTTGAGCATAAAGTGCGCGTAACCTCCCTTT
>CANMCL010000019.1 GCA_947496345.1 Actinomycetota bacterium | reverse complement strand
GAGAAAGCTCCGGCAGATCTTCAGCACAGTATTCATGAAGCGCTCTTGCGGCAGGTTACTGGATCTGGAGTTACAGAAGTTGTCACCCAGTTCAGCATGACGGAAATCTCAATTGAAATTGATGAGTTTGGAAATGTTGAGCACAGCGAAATCCAGATTGAACAGACACATGTTCAACACTTTCTTGATGAAGAAAAGTAAACGTTAATTTATGAAGCCCGCTGAAGAAATTGTTGGCGCCGTTGGATTTTCGGTAATGACAGTTCGTCCTGGAGATACTTGTTTGGCGATGGGAATTTCTGACTTACCGATATTAGCTCCAGGTCACTTTATGAGCGTGATGGAGAGTGCTTGCGTGGCAGCGCTAGTTGAATTATTAGAAAATGGCGAAACAACGATCGTTGATAAGTTTGATATTTCGCTCATCGACTCAGTCGGAATCGGAACCGAAGTCCGTGCCACAGCGCGATGTATAGAAGTTGTGGATCGCACGATGATCTTTGAATGCGATGTTTATGACGGCGAACGTCATATCGCTTACTCCAGAATAGAAAGAACGGCGGTCGAGCGAGTATCTTTTCTCGCGCGTACCGCCGCTCAATCCTTAATCAATAGTTCAGATAATTAAGCTTTCTTGGTGGCCCAGAAGATTTCAGCAATTTCATCGATCTTTGCGATCAACTTATCTGCAACCGCAACATCTTGTGTTCCCTTTGTACCAGCTGCGCCAGCTAACTTGGTCGCCTCATTGAAGAGTGAGTGAAGTTGTGGGTAGGCCTCAAAGTGTGGTGCCTTGAAATAATCTGTCCAAAGAACCCAGAGGTGCTCTTTAACTTGGTGTGAACGCTCTTCTTTAATTGCAACTGAACGTGCGCGGAAATCTACATCTGGGTTAGCTGCATACTTTTCCATACACGCTTTTACAGATTGCGCTTCTATTTTGGCTTGTGCTGGATCGTAAACTCCACATGGCAGATCGCAGTGTGCGTGGACGGTTACCTTCGGTGTGAAGAACTTCTTCATTTTCTCTCCCTTTATCTTTTCTTTATTTCAAAACCTGTATGTGTGAGACTACCCTCCGTGGGCATCTTTGGCATCTTTGGACGGGTAGTCGTTGAGGGCACTTCTATGCAGCCCACTTATAACCCGCGGGATTGGCTGCTTATTCGTTACGGACGATTCGGTAAGAAATACCCACTCTTTATGTTAGGCGATGTTGTTGTAATCGAGCGCGAGCAGCAGCCCGGCATCTTTTATATCAAAAGGATCAGTGAGATCCAAAAAAAGAGCTCAGGTCAAGAAAGTTACTTTGTGCGCAGCGATAACGATTCAGGCACCGATTCTCGTACCTGGGGTTATCTAAGCAAAGAGGAACTAGTCGGCAAAGTAATTACTAGAATTAAAAAAAGTTAGCGAGTAAACGCCTCATACATCAGAGCCTTTGCCTCTTCTTCGTGCAAGTGGTGATTGCCAGTTGCAGGAGACGCTGAAGCACGACGTGCAATGCGGCGAAGAACTCGAGCATCTACTGCGGTTCCACCAATTATTTCGGTAGTACTTAGCGCAATGTGTGGCCACGGACCTTGGTTAGCAGGTTCATCTTGAACCCAGAGCAAATTCGCATTTGGATGCTTCTTAGCTTCGACTTCCATTTGTGCAACCGGAAGTGGATACAAGCGTTCTACGCGAACAATCGCTGTGTTGGTATCACTTAGACGTGCACGTTCTGCAACTAGATCGTGATAAATCTTTCCTGAGCAGTAAATTACACGTGAAGCGTTAGTCACCGTTGTATCACCAATTACTGGCAAGAATGTTCCTGATGTGAAATCGCTAATGGAAGATGCTGCAGCGCGAAGACGGAGCATCGACTTTGGTGTGAAGACAACCATTGGACGGCGCTTTGGATTAGCGGCGTGGAAACGTAGTAAGTGGAAGTAAGACGCTGGTGTTGAAGGTTGTGCGATCGTCATATTCTTCTCTGCTGCAAGAGATAAGAAGCGTTCGATACGCGCCGATGAGTGATCAGGGCCTTGTCCTTCATAACCATGCGGCAAGAGCAATACAACTGATGATCGCTCACCCCACTTTTGAAGTGCAGAAGAGATAAATTCATCGATAACTGTTTGAGCACCGTTTGCGAAATCTCCGAATTGGCCTTCCCATAAAACCAACGCTTCTGGACGAGCCACCGAATATCCATATTCAAAGCCCATAGCTGCGTATTCTGAAAGAAGCGAATCAATTACAAAGAACTGACTTTGATCGGCAACTAAGGAACTTAGCGGTGTCCAGTCAGAGCCATTTTCTTTATCAACGATAACTGCGTGGCGATTACTAAATGTTCCACGACGTGAATCTTGGCCAGCTAAACGAATTGGGCGACCCTCTTTTAGAAGTGAACCAAAGGCAAGCATTTCACCGGTAGACCAGTCGATGGTTCCATCGTTAATTGATTCGGCACGCTTTTGCAGCTGTGGCAACAACTTCGGATGCACGTGGAAGCCTTCTGGAATAGCAATTTGGGTTGCAGCAATTTCGCGAATTAACGGTTCGGAGATAAAGGTTGGAACATCTTCGGCGTTCGGGACAGCTGGAGGCTGGAAATTTGGATCATGCTCTTCTTGGTAATTAGCAACGGATGCATAAACTTCTTCAAGTTGGACTTGATAATCACGGGCTAACTTTTCAGCTTCTTCAGGTGTGATGTCGCCACGACCAATTAGAGACTCTGTATACAAGGTGCGAGTTGAGCGCTTAGCATCAATTAACTTGTACATAAGCGGCTGGGTGAAACTTGGTTCATCGCCTTCATTATGTCCACGACGACGGTAGCAAACCATGTCGATAACTACATCCTTATTAAAGACTTGGCGATACTCGAAAGCGAGACGAGCCACGCGCACGCACGCTTCAGGATCATCACCATTTACATGGAAGACCGGCGCTTCAATTGTTTTGGCAACATCGGTTGAATATCGTGAAGAGCGTGAAGCGTGTGGCGCAGTAGTAAATCCAACTTGGTTATTTACAACTATATGAACTGTTCCACCTGTGCGATAGCCACGAAGTTGTGAAAGTTGCAGAACTTCAAAGTTCACTCCTTGACCTGCAAAAGAGGCATCTCCGTGCAAGAGAATTGGCAGAACCGAGAATAAATCTTTAACATTTAGACGATCTTGCTTTGCGCGAACAATGCCTTCAAGCACTGGGTTTACTGCTTCCAGGTGAGATGGATTCGCTGCTAAATAAATCTTGGTTTGCGCGCCAGATTCTGCTGTGAATATGCCTTCAGTACCTAAGTGATACTTCACATCGCCAGAGCCGTGCACTTCATTCTCTTTGTAATGACCTTGGAACTCTTGGAAGATCTGTCCGTAAGACTTTCCTGCAATATTTGCCAACACATTTAAGCGACCACGGTGTGGCATACCGATACATACTTCATCTAGCTTCTTCTCTGCCGCAGATGAGATCACTGCATCAAGAAGTGGAATAACTGATTCGCCACCTTCAAGAGAGAAGCGCTTTTGCCCAACAAACTTTGTCTGCAAGAAAGATTCGAAAGCTTCAGCATCGCTTAACTTCTGCAAGATATGTAGCTGCTCTGCACGTTCTGGCTTTGTGAAACCAACTTCAACATGCTCTTGAATCCAACGACGCTCTTCGGGATTAGAGATATACATATATTCAACGCCAACGGAGCGACAATAAGAATCACGCAAAATTCCGAGAATCTGGCGCAACTTCATAAACTTCTCGCCACCGAAGCCACCTGTTGCGAATTCGCGATCGAGATCCCACAAAGTTAGTCCGTGGGTAACAACATCTAAATCTGGATGAGAGCGCTGTGCGTACTCGAGCGGATCGGTATCTGCCATTAAATGGCCGTAGGTGCGATATGCCTGAATTAACTGCTGAACGCGTGCAGTCTTGTTGATCTCTTCATCTTTAGAAAATTCAAAGTCAGAGGCCCAGCGAATTGGTTCGTAAGGAATACGAAGTGCAGAAAAAATCTCATCATAGAAACCTTCTGCACCAAGCAGAATTTCGTGGATGCGACGCAGGAAATCTCCAGATTGTGCGCCTTGAATTACGCGGTGATCATAAGTACTTGTCAGCGTTACAACTTTGCTAATTGCCATTCGTGCCAAGGTTTCTTCACTGGCACCTTGGAATTCAGCTGGATAATCCATTGCACCAACGCCAACGATTAAACCTTGACCTTGAACTAAGCGCGGAACCGAGTGGACAGTGCCAATAGTTCCTGGATTAGTTAGCGAAACAGTTGTTCCTGAATGATCTTCCACTGTCAGCGTTCCGGCACGAGCCTTTTTTACGATTTCTTCGTAGGCAACCCAGAACTGCCCGAAATCTAAGCCTTCACAACCTTTAATAGATGGAACCAATAATTGGCGAGTTCCATCAGCCTTTGCTAAATCGATTGCGATTCCCAAATTGATATGTTCTGGACGACCAAGCGCTGGTTTGCCATCTACTTCGCCGTAGAAAACATTCATCTCTGGCATTTGTCGCAGAGCTTTGATCATTGCATAAGCGATGATGTGGGTAAATGAAACTTTTCCACCTCGTGTGCGCTTTAAATGATTTGTAATAACGGTGCGGTTATCAATCATTAACTTTGCGGGAATTGCACGAACGCTTGTTGCTGTTGGAACTGAAAGAGATGCCTCCATTGATGCAACAACACGTCCAGCAACTCCACGAAGCGGTTCCATAGTTGATGCACTTGGTGTAACTAAAACTGGGACTGGCTTAACTTGTGCTTGTGCGGGGGTCGGTACCGAAACTTGAGGCGCTGGTGCAACGGGAGCAGCAACAACGGGAGCAGCAACAACGGGAGCAGCAACAACGGGAACAGCGGCAACTGGTGCAGGTGCGGCTTGCGTAACTGGTGTTTCTTGCCTAACGGGAGTAACGGGAGTAACGGGAGTAACGGGAGCCGGTGCGGCTTGCGTAACTGGCGCAGGCGCTACTTGTGCAACGGGAGCAGCAACTTTTTGTGCAGCTTTCGGAACTGGTGGTGTTCCACCCTTTGGCGCAGAAGTTGCTGGCGCTGAGGCAACAGGCGCAGAAGTCGCAGCACCTGGTGTGTAAGTTTTAAAGAATTCAATCCATGAAGGTTCGACTGAAGTTGGATCGGCTTGGTAACGCTCGTACATCTCTTCGACGAGCCAATCATTGGCTCCGAAATCTGCCGACACTGGCAACTCCTTCTTCACGATTAACGCGGAAAAAAACGTTTAATGCGTGCCTAATCCTATCGGCTGAGCGTGGCTTGAATAAATCCTCTCTCGCCAACCCAAGGCGCGATATTGAGCACAATTACGCTGGATGCGGGCGCTAAAAGCGAATCTCAGCGCGACAGTCTCCGCCTTCGTTGGCAGAGTTGGCTCATGCATTCAGAAACCGCCCCGACTTCAAGACCGCTGGCGATTGTTAGCGGCGGCAGTCGCGGACTCGGCTTGGAAACTGCGCGGGGATTAGCTGCCGCAGGCTTTGATCTAGCACTTATCGCAAAAGATCCACAGCGATTAGAGAGCGCTCGCCAAGGTTTGCTCAATGAATTCGCAGCAACACAAACTGGGCTAACGATCACAACTCACGCAGTTGATTTAGAAGATCAAGTGGCCACTCGAAAAACTGCAACCGAAATCAGCACAACACTTACAACCCCAAAAGTATTGGTCCTTGCCCATGGTGTGATGAGTGAAAAAATGTCAAAGACTCTGCGAACAACCGATGCGGAATGGAATCGCGTAGTGAATATTAATTTAAATTCCGTCTTCATTCTTGTAAATGCGATTGCGCCCGCAATGGCAGAAGCCCGCGATGGCCGCGTTGTTATTTACTCCGCATGTTTAGGACGAATGTCGGGACCAGGAAATGCTGGAGGGCTAGCACCATATCGAATTAGTAAAGCTGGCGTTAATGCACTTGTGCGAAATCTTGCACACGAAACTGGACTCGGCGCTCGCGGATTTTATGTTGATGCCATTTGTCCAAATCACACTCGCACGGATATGGGCGGATCCGATGCGCCTCGCAGCGTCGAAGAAGGAGCCGAGACTGCAATTTGGTTAGCGACTTCAGATATTGCAGAACGTGGGACAGATCAAGTCACAGGTCTACTTTGGGAAGATCGAAAGATCGTTCCCTTTTAAATAACTTTGATTTACTTTTCTTTTCCTTCAGGAACAATCGCGATAGCCAAATACAAAACTACAAGCGCTAGTATCAATATCGGGATCGCCCCAATTAGGAAATCTCCCTGGAACTGAATGCGCGCGACGCCTAGGGCAATTAAATTTGCTAAGACTGCCGGTGCTCTTCCCCAATTCTTCTTCTCTGCAAATGCTCGACCACTTGCCAATAAACCAATTCCTCCCACGAGCGAGAAGAGCAGCACACCCATCAACGGCGGCATTTCGCGATTTTCGTGAGTAATTCCCATTACCCCCATCCACGCTCCTAGGGCTAACACGATCGCACCTTCTATATAGAGAAGGGTGGACACGATGGAGCGCATGCGCGCTTGCTTGGCAGGATCGGTGCTCATAAGTCGGAAGGGTAGCAGTATGCGTTTCACGCACGATGGTTTGCACGATGGGTTAACTCGATTGGCTGCGCCACCACATTTCTATGAAATATTGAGACGCGAAATCGCGCTAACGAATCGAAATTTGTCTGATCTCACCGCAATTAGAGTAATTCTCAATTCAAAGATGCCGCTTTACGAGGCAACTGTGATCTCTTTTGCTGACTTAATCACAAACTCTTTTCGCTATGAGGATGCAAAAGCAAGGCTAGGAGAATTTGAATTTGGAATTCTGATACGCGGAGATGAAGGACTTGCCGACCAATTGAGCAGACGCCTCATATCAAGCTGGACAATCGATGGCATCCCGGACTCAACTATTTCCTACGCCTATGCAAAATATACTAAGGGAGAATCAGCAATTAGCTTTATCAATCGATTAGATGACCAACTTTTGCTTCAGAGTGATTTCTGATCATAAAACTACCGAGAGTAAGTGTTTATAGGAAAATATCCACAACTAATATAAGGGAGAAAACTTTCACCTAGCCTTGCCAATACCTTCGCGCCATGGAGTTAGATGTCGCCTTTGGTCCCATTGCAGACTTGATTGCTGATCCAACGATTGAAGAGATCTGGATTAACTCGCCACAAAGAATCTTTATTGCGCGAAACGGCTTGAGCGAACTCACCAATCTTGTTTTGACTTCAAATGAAGTAAGAGAATTAGTAGATCGGACGCTTATTTGGAGTGGCCGGCGCCTTGATATGTCACATCCATTTGTTGACGCACGACTTCCAGATGGAAGTCGACTGCATGTGGCAATTCCAGAGATAACTTCACAGCACTGGGCAGTAAATATTCGTAAGCACCTACTTCAACATCTAACAATTGAAAATTTGGCTGAACGTGGTGCGATGAACTCAGAGATTGCACAAACTCTGAAAAATTCAGTGCGTGCAGGGCTAAATATTCTCGTAAGTGGAAGCACGCAATCTGGGAAGACCACCTTGCTTAATGCGCTGGTAACTGCCACACCTATTCATGAGCGCGTTATAACGATAGAAGAAGTCTTCGAATTGAAGCCGATGCTCCCAGATCTTGTCGCCCTACAAACAAGAAGTGAAAATCTGCAAGGAGATGGAGCAATTCCGCTAAGAAGGTTGATCAAAGAAGCTTTAAGAATGCGTCCATCTCGAATTGTTGTGGGAGAAGTTCGTGAAGCAGAAGCGCTAGATCTTTTAATAGCTCTTAACTCAGGCTTACCTGGAATGGGAACATTGCACGCAAACTCAGCTCGCGATGCAATTACCAAATTACAGACGTTGCCACTCTTAGCCGGTGAAAATATCTCTCATAAATTCATTGCGCCGACCGTGGCATCTGCTCTGGATTTAGTTGTTCATATGTCGTTAAGCGCCGACGGCACTCGTCGAATAAAGGAAGTAGCTTCCGTAACCGGGAGATATGAAAATGACCGTGCCGAGATTGAATCGCTCTGGAGGTGGAATGGCGCTGAATACGAGCGCGGAATCGGCGCCATTGGAAATGAGGAGAAGTTTTCAGCGGCAGGAATTCCGTTGGAGAGTTGGTGGAAACTCTAATGGTATTTTCAAAATTGAAATCGAGTAATCTCTATTTGCGAGCCCTCATCATCGGTGCATCTATAGCGATATTTGTATTTGCAATCTCTTCCTCTCTAGTTATAGCCATTACTTTTATGTCCTTGAGCACCGCGATCTCAATAGTTTCTCTTAGAAGATCATCTACTAAAAGATTTGATGCAATTAACTCAGCCTGGCCTGATGTTATTGATCATCTAATTACTGGTATTCAGTCGGGGCTATCGATCAACGAATCACTAGCAGGTTTAGCAAATCGTGGTCCAGAGATTCTTCGACCAGTGTTTACAGACTTTGCAACAACTATGTCAAAAAGTGGAGATTTCAGCCTCGCTTTAATGAAGTTAAAGAGCGATTGTGGGCAACCAGGAAGCGATCAAATCTTCGAATCTATTCGTATTTCTAAAGCTTTGGGTGGCTCAGAATTAATCACAATTTTGCGCACCGTAGGAACTTTCTTGAGACAGGACTTAGCGTTACGACGCGAAATTGAAGTTAAACACGGATGGATAAAGAACTCTGCTCATCTCTCAGCAGCAGCACCGTGGATTCTTCTCTTATTGCTATCTACTCAACCTGCAACTTCGCGTGCTTTTTCTACAAGTTCTGGAGCCCTAGTGCTCTTCTTCGGAGTAGCTATGACGGCAATTGCATACATCTGGATGTCTAAACTGGGCAAACTTCCTGGAGTTCCAAGAGTATTTGGTGAGCGATGAAAGCATCGCTTTGGGTACCTACCTTGCTTGCGACAGCCGGTGCTCTGTCAATTGTCATCAGTACGAGTCCCAAAACTGAACTCTCTCTGAGAATTGCAAAATCTAAAGATCGCGCGAGCACTTCCATTCGCCTAGCTGAGATAGGTCTCGACGGTGCTGTCGATTTTGAGAAATTCAGAACCAAACAAATTGTTTACACAGCTTCAACGGGATTCACCTGTTTGCTGCTTTCAATTTTTCTTCGCGCATCACCGGTCAGCGCACTTCTATTTGCCATTTTCGCTTCCTTTCTTGCATTCGTTGCGATAGATCGTGACTTGTCTCAAAAGGTTAAAAAACAGCGCATGATGATCGATTTGGAATTCCCTGCAGTAATTGAAATGTATTCCTTGGCGCTTTCAGCCGGTGAGACTCCGCTAGTTGCTATGGAGCGACTTTCCAAAAGCGCAAAAGGTTCATTAGCAAAAGAGTTTGCATCGGTGGTGGCGCAAGTCAAGTCTGGGAAGGCTTTTCACCTCGCTCTAGATGATATGGGTCGCGGAATAGAATCACTTTTAATCCGCAAGTTTATTGATTCGCTAATCATTGCGACTTTACGTGGTGCACCTCTAACTGAAGTTTTGCAAAGACATGCCCAAGAAGCTCGAGAAGCACAGCGGAACCGCGTAATGGGAGCTGCCGCTAAGGCCGAGATTTCGATGATGGTTCCAGTTGTTTTTCTAATTCTTCCAATTTCAATTCTCTTTGCTCTTTGGCCTTCCTTAGCCAATCTCAATTTAATCGCAGGTGCATAAAACTATTTCCATAAATTATGGAAATTTCGAAGAAGAGAAAGCAGGTAGAAATGAAGTTACTCAGTTTAAAACTTAGTATGAAAGTTCAGGAGAGATTTCAAGATCTATACAATTTGGCGCAAAAGAAGGTGAAATTTAGGCGATTGATTGAAACTCTATCTTCAGAACGCGGGGATGTTCCTGGTTGGGTTCTTGTGGTGTTAATGACTACAGGGTTAGTAACCGCAATTTGGACGATAGCAGCCCCTCGATTAACTAGCATTTTAAAGAACTCACTCGACTCCATGAATGGCATCAGATAGTGCTTAAGAGATTCATACGAGATGAATCTGGAAATGTCGAAAGCGCAATGGTATTAATACCCCTGCTATTTCTCTTTCTTTGCACCATTCAACTAGTTATGGCCGTCCAAGTACGCGACTTTGATCAGCGCGAGGTTCAAAACCAAGCATCCACAAGGGCAATCTCTGGATTCTTTGCCGAGACGGATTCAATAGTGAAAATTTCGTCAGATAACTCCTTTGAAGATCAAAAAATGTTAATAGTTTCAAAGCGTCGCGACATTCCAATTCTGATTCCAGGTTTAAGCAAGATGCTGGGTGGGAAGCTGCAGAGTGATGTCAAAGGGGTAGCGATAGTTGAGGGCCAACCGTGATCACACTTATAAAGAGCGAGAATGGAAGTGCTAGCGTCGAATTTATCGCACTGGCCTTACCACTTTTTATTCCACTATTTATTTTCTTGCAACAATTCGCGGGTGTCAGCGCGGAAGAGAACATTGCACGCACCCTAGCGCGCGAAGGGGCTCGAGCATACGTTTCAAGTTCAAGCGATCAGAGCGCAGAAGAAATGATGAATAAAGTGATAATGGTTGCTGGTAAAGAGTTGGGCCTTACTGACGAACAATTTGATCGTTTGGCGATCGGATTAGAGTGCAGCAATTCACCATGTAATTCCCCAAACGGCAAAGTTCAAGTCACCGTGCATTTCAGTCCCAATTCTCAATTTCGATCCGTTACTGCTTCGGCGCAAGAATATTTCTCGCCGTGGGTTTAAAACTTGGTTTCGTTAAGGACGAGAGGGGCTCTATCTCATTATTGGTGATGGCATTCTTCTTGATATCTGTTGTTACCTCTTTAATAATTACCGATGTTGCAGCGATCGCTATGGCAAAACGTTCGCTTACTCAAGCGACAGAGGCTGCTGCTCAACGGGGAGTTAGAAATCTAAATCGCGAGGCTTACTACTCTGGTGAGTTTGATCTGAGCACGATGGCAGGGAACATTTTTGGAGTTGGTCCAAAAAATCCAGGAGTGCCGATTGATTGCTCAAAAGCACTGGGGGATTCTCAAGGGGCGTTAGCTGATTGGGCTAGAGGACCAAGCTCTTTAAGAAGAGTTGAGTTAAGCGAGATCTTGATTAGAGATATTCAATGTGATGGTTTCGGTATCCAGTTGTTAACTTCAGCAACGGCAAAGTTACCAATTGTGATTCCATTTATAAACATACAAGAAATCCTAGTGACAGCGCAGGTTTCTACTACCAATACACGCAAAGGAGGATTCTCTCCTTTCGGCATTAGGGTCTTCTAGTATTCGCGATCCTTACCCGTATGGCCCACAACTCTTGTATCTAGAGAAAAGGTCTTGGATCTGCCAAATTTCCCTCGGGTTAAATCTGATTATTTACCCGCGAACTTTCGCCACTTTTCTATTTCCTCAGTCGTGGCTTTCAATTCATCTATAGACGCCTTTGCATTATCAATCTGAGCTTGCACATTCGAATAAACACAACCCATCCACCCAGCTGCTTTGCTAACGCATCCTTGACTTATTAATTGATTTTGTCTTTGGAAATACGCATAAGATTTATAGCCATCAGCCCAGGAGAGCAAGGTAGTTTTTGATGGATTTTCAACCGTGTCCTCTTTTGGCAAGTCTGCGCTGGCCAGTTCTATATCCGAAATAAAAGTTCTTACTAAAGCATCAAACTCATCAAGGA
>CANMCL010000018.1 GCA_947496345.1 Actinomycetota bacterium | reverse complement strand
GCCAAGGTTGGACTAACAAATAGCGATCATCCAATAATCGCTGCACTTCCGCCTAAAGAATAAATTTAATAAAGCCTGTCTGGCATCGGACCATGCGCAAACCATTGCCGGATTTTCCGTGGGATGCTCTTGCTCCTTATGCAGATAAAGCCCGTGCGCATACCGATGGAATTATCGATCTTTCACAAGGAACTCCGGTTGATGCAACGCCTGAGTTGATTCAAAGCGCACTTCGCGCAAGTTCTGATTCACCGCGCTATCCGGTTACGGCGGGCACAAAAGAGTTGCAAACAGCAATTCGTAATTGGGCAATTAACCATCTTGGTGCAACCGGAGACTTTGATGTACTTCCTGTAATCGGTTCTAAAGAGTTAGTCGCGTGGTTACCAACTGTTTTGGAAAGTAAGCGAGTTATCTATCCAGAAGTGGCGTATCCGACATATTTAGTAGGTGCTCTTTTGGCGCAATCTCAGCCAATCGCTGTTGGAGTTGATGCTAATACTTGGCCAAACGCTGATTTTGCGTGGATTAATACGCCAGCTAATCCAACAGGGCGCGTCCACTCCGAGGCGGAACTGCGGGCGGCAATTGATTGGGTGCGAAGAAATAACTCCGTTTTAATCTGCGATGAATGCTACATAGATTTTGGTGACACGACCGTTCCAACTTCGCTTCTCAAATACACAGATGGCGATAACTCAAACATTCTGGTTGTTCATTCTCTATCAAAGCGTTCATCTATGGCTGGCTACCGGGGCGCGTTCCTAATTGGTGATTCGAAGCTAATTGCAAAAATACGCGAAATCAGAAAGCACGCAGGAATGATGGTTCCGCTGCCAATTCAAAATTCTATGGTCGCAGCACTTAGCGATGAAAAGCATGTAGAAGAACAGCGTGCGCGATATAACTCGCGTCGTGCAATTCTTGCTCCAGCCTTAAAAGAAGCAGGTTTTCAGATTGATGACTCTGCCGCCGGACTTTATATCTGGTGCACGCGCTCGGAAGACGCTTGGAAATCGGTAGATTGGTTGGCTAGCCTTGGAATTTTGGCCACTCCCGGAACTTTTTACGGCCCCCTCGGATCTTCACACATTCGTGTCGCAATGACCGCCACCGATGTACAAATCGCAGATGCCGCAGCGCGAATCCGAGAGGCGATTAAATAGTGGCGATCGGAATTTTGCTCGTCGGTGGGATGGGTACGCGCTTGAAACCGCTTACCAATCAGACTCCTAAGCCGATGTTGCCAGTCGCTGGTTTGCCAGTTACAGAGCGACAGTTACTCGCCGCTAAGAAAGCAGGAATTAGCACCGTTATCTTGGCCACCTCTTATCTCTCTGAAGTGTTTACTCCTTACTTTGGCGATGGCTCTAAATGGGGAATGAAGTTACTTTATGCAGTAGAAAGAGAACCGCTTGGTACAGGTGGTGCAATACGTAATGCAGCCTCACTAGTTGACTTTGCTGATTCCACTGAAGAATTTGTCATATTCAATGGCGATGTATTAAGTGGCCACAATATTGCCGCGCAGCTCGATTTTCACAGGAGAAATCAAGCAGATGCCACTCTTCATTTAATTGATGTTGCAGATGCACGAGCCTTTGGTTGCGTTCCAACAGATCCAAATGGAAGAGTTATAGATTTTCTGGAGAAGATGGAAAATCCGGTCACTAACTCAATAAATGCGGGATGCTATGTGTTTAACGCATCTGTTATTTCACAGATTCCTGAAGGAAAAGTTGTCAGTATTGAACGTGAGACCTTTCCTCAATTAGTCAAAAGTGGCCGGCCGGTTTATGGCTATAACGAACAGTCTTACTGGCTAGATGTCGGAACCCCAGCGGCGCTTTTCCAAGGCTCCCGCGATATTGTCGGCGAGGGTTTTCAAGCTGGTACGGGAAGCCAAATTGGTTCCGGCTCAGTGATTACTGGTGGAACTTCCGTCGGCCAAGGTTCAACGATCGGCGCAAACTGCAAGATCACCAATTCGATTATTGGTGATGGGGTCAAAATTGGTGACACCTGCACAATTGCCGACTCTTTTATTCTTCACAATTCGCAAATCGCTGCAAATTCAGAAATCATAGGAAAATACATTTCACCAACAGAAAATCTGCCAATTTCGCTCCAATAAGTCGATAAATCTGCGAAATTGAGCGTGATTATCAGGGCTCAACCCCAGCCTTGGACTTGACTTAAAGGGATTACAAGCGTGTAATTCGTTCTAGAGAAGTTGCGTTCGCATCTGGACGTAACCCCGAAGGTCTTGAGGAGATTAGTCGATGCCGATTCGTCCAGAAGTTACACCTACTGGCAATCCAACAGCCCCTACTGCTGGACCATCAATCAAATTAGCAAATGGAGAGAATGTAGAACTCTCCTGGCAAGAGCGCGCTCTATGTGCGCAAACAGATCCAGAAGCATTCTTTCCTGAAAAGGGCGGTTCAACTCGTGAAGCAAAGCGAGTCTGCCTTTCTTGTGATGTTCGCCAAGAATGTTTGGAGTACGCGCTCGCACACGATGAGCGCTTTGGTATCTGGGGTGGACTCTCCGAACGTGAGCGTCGCCGTTTGAAGCGCCGCCCAGCGTAACTCTCATGAGTTCACATCGCGTCACCGCGATTCTTGTTCTTCATGACGGCGCAACTTGGCTGCCAGAAGTTGTTGCATCACTTACTTCCCAAACTCACCAGATTGATAAAATTGTCGCAGTTGATACTGGATCGATTGATTCGTCTGCAAAATTGGTTAAAGGTGCGCGAATTCCAGTTTTACCAATGGATCGCGAAACAGGTTTTGGTGAAGCTATATTGCATGCAGTTTCAACTCTGCCAGAAATAACCGATCCAGAACACGAATGGCTATGGATTATTCATGATGATCTATCGGTGCATCGCAAAGCGCTGGCAAATTTGATTGCAGAGGTAAAAACTCGCCCGAATGTAGGTATGGCTGGTCCTAAACTTTTAGGCTGGCATGACCGAACGCATTTATTGGAAATTGGTATCAGCATCGCAGCGAATGGAAATCGCTGGACAGGTCTTGAGCCAGCAGAATATGACCAAGGTCAAAGAGATGGTGTTCACGAAGTTCTCGCAGTTAGTACAGCCGGAGCACTTATTCGCCGAGATATTTTCGAACAGTTACGCGGCTTTGATCCCAATCTAGATCTCTTCCGTGACGATGTAGATTTTGGATGGCGTCTCTATTCCGCGGGTTATGCAGCTATCGCAGTATCTAGCGCCGTCGCATTTCACGCAGAAGCTTCCGCAAACGAGCGACGCACTGTAGATGTTGCCGAAGCTTTCTTGCATCGCCCACTTTTGCTAGACCGGCGAAATGCCGCTTACGTTCTGCTATCTAACTCTTCGTGGTGGCGCTTACCTCTTCTAACCGTACAACTTCTTACTGGTTCAATTCTTCGTTCGATTGGATTTCTATTTGCAAAACTACCTGGCTATGCCAGCGATGAAATCTTGGCGGTCGGAACCCTATTCATACATCCCGGAGAGTTATTTGAAGCTCGGAAAGTAAGGCGATCTCAGCGACTCGTGCCGGCAAGCATCGCTCTTAAATTTATCCCATCTCGTTGGTCACAGATTCGCCTTTCCTTATCCAGAACAGCGGAGTGGATTCGAACTCAAATTTTCCCAGATGAAATTACCGAGATTCGCGACATTTCAATCCTGGATGAGAATTTAGATGAAGAGGATTTGTTAACCCCTGCCTCAAATCGCAATTGGTTTTCGCTCATCAAGCGGCCACTGATTGCTTCATCGTTATTTCTTTTCATCTTGACTCTATTTTGGTCTCGTAATCGTTTTGGTTCGATATTTGGGGGCGCACTTCCTGAACAGCCTGCTGGGGTTAGGGACATCTGGAATACATATTTCAGCGGATGGCACTCAATTGGTATGGGAACTTCTGCAGCAGCGCCCACGTGGCTAGCCATAGTTGCGGTGCTTGCAACTCCATTTTTCGGAAGCCTGAAGTTCTTTATTGCGATTCTATTTTTTGTGGCCCCACTTCTTATTGCAGGATCGGGATATTTGCTTCTCCGTCAGTTATCAAATAATCGATGGCTAACCGTTGGCGCTTCCTTGCTTTATGCGATTTCTCCAGTTGCAATCTCCGCTATAAATTCAGGTCGCTTAAGCACGGTTATGGTTCTCATCTTGTTGCCACTCTTCATTAGCGCTGCACAAGGGATATTTACACTCGATAAAACAACTTGGCGTCGCATCTTTGGCCTTTCCCTCCTAGGTTCTGTACTTTTCGCTTTCTCGCCAATCCTTTTAATTGTCGGCCTGCTAATTAATGTATTTGCAATTTATCGAGATTACTCCGCAAGTGAGCGCGGTATAAATACTGAACTCTTTAATCAAAGGTTGTATCGACGATTGGCGCTAGTGATTACGCCTGTTTTAATGTGTGCGCCCTGGAGTTTTGAGTTATTGGTTGAGCCAAAACGTTTCTTCATCGATTCTGGATTTTTACTCCCAGGAGGCGGTCCGAATTTAGCTTTACTTGGAAACCCAGGAGGACCTGGATCGTTGCCAATTTTTATCGTAAGCCCATTAACTCTCGTACTGGGAATTTCGTTGTTTTCTTCAACCAAAGCGCGTTTTGTAGCTGAACTTGGGTTTATCTCACTACTAGCCGCGGTTTTATTGAGTACGGTATCGATGACTGGCAACGGAACTTCTATCGCAACCCCAATCTATGCCGGGTCGCTTCTAACGCTAGCAACTATTTCAGCAATTAGCGCTTCTGTAATCATGCTTGATAAATTACGGGAAAGACTGATTACAACAAATATAAATTTCCGCCATATATCCGCTGCAGTACTGTTAATTGTCACTGCGCTATATTCAGTTACATCAATTTCTTGGATTTTAAGTAGTGGCGCTAATTCGCCGTTGCAAACTGGCAAAGAAGTTGTACTACCGGCATTTCTCGCCATTGAAGGCGATGCCAAAACCATGGTTATTCGCCCGCGAACAACTGGTCAAGAAGTAACTCTGAATTATTATCTAGCTCGCGGTGGAGATGCCACGCTGGCACAACCCGATATTGCGCCAGCCGATAGAGATCAAATCTCTGCAGCGGTGCAGGAGTTAGCCGATGGCACTGGTTTGACTGCTAGTACGACTTTTGCTGTTCACGGAATTAAATATCTTTTCTTAAAGAGTCCAGTTGATGAAAATATCGCGCGCGTGATTGATGGGTTAGGCGGATTTTCAAGAGCTTCCTCAACAAACGCTGGAATCGTTTGGAAAATCTCAGTAAATACTGGAGCAATCCTCTTTACTGATTCCTCCGGAAATAGTTCAGTTGTTCAACAGGGCAAATTAGGTATTACCGTCAATGAACCGGGTGAATTGACGTTGACTGAAAACTACAGTCAAGGCTGGAGAGCTATGCAAGACGGTTCTCGTTTGGAACGCAAACGAAGCGTGGATGGCATGCCAGTATTTACAGTCACCGAGCCAGGATCCGTAACTTTAATGTATGACGGAACTTCTCGTCGCGCTTGGATCTCATTCCAAACAATTGTAATTGTCACCGTTATGGTGCTGGCTCTACCTGCAGGTCGCCGCCGACGCGAAATTGAAGATGCGGAGTTGGCATGAGATTTCAACGCCCCACGCTAATTGTAATTTCTGCTGTTGCAGTTGTGTTAGCCGCAAATGGGTTAAATGTTGGCCTGTCTACGAATGAGTATTCAACTAATTTTCCTGCAGTTGTATGTCCTCCGACCCCTGCCAATATGACAACAGCAATTTCTCTTCCATCAAGTAAAACGCCATTGCGCAAGACTGGAACTAGGTCTCTTTCCTTCGTTCCCTCACAAACTCTTAGATATACCCAGACGAAAGCCCCCGTCATAGTTGAATCCCAAGGTTCGACTCCGATTGTTTGGCAAATACGTAAAGGAATTTGGGCTGGAGCGACTATTTGTTCATCACTTCAAAATGAACAATGGTTTGTCGGCGGTACGGCTGATGTAACAAGCAAGGGAAAGGTTTTAATCGTAAATAGCGGTCTTAGTTCTGCAGTTGTAGATTTAGAAATTTGGAGTGAAGTCGGAGCGCAGCAAACTAAACCAATTACCTTGAAAGCAAACTCATATCGTGAGCTTGGCTTGGATTCTCTCGCTCCGGGTTCTCGTGACATTGTAATTCGTACACTAACTAGATCAGGTCGCGTTACAAGTTATTTATTGGATGAGCGCGGTCGCGGATTAAAAGCGCTCGGCGGAGATATTGTTAATTTTTCTTCAAAAGCAACTAAAGAAATATATATTCCTGCCGTGCCACACACAGTTCGCAAAGTTGGCAATAAGACGGAAGCACTTGCGCACTCATTACGATTATTGGTGCCTGGTGAACTCGATGCCCGCGTAACGGTTAAAGTCTTATCGACTGATGGAAGTTTTATCCCATCTGGCTTTGAAAATAAGATGGTTAAAGCTGGATCGGTCATACAGTTGCCGCTTAATCCGAACCTTCCAGCGAGCAAATTTGGCCTACATATTTCCTCAGATGAGCCACTTGTCGCGTCGGTATATTCACCAACATTTTCTCAGAAGAAAACTGATTTCATTTGGAGCACGTCAGCTCCGGAATTGACTCCAATATCCTTGGCAACTTCCGGTCTATCTCCTTCGTTAGTTTTTATTGGGGGAGCGATAAGCATTGATATTGAGTTATTACTCGATAAAGGCAAGCAAAAAGTAATCAAAGTTAGAGGCAATGAGATCGCAACGGTCAAAATTCCTGATGGAGTTCGTTCAATCACATTTACAAGAGTCGAAAAGGGAATTTATGGTGCGGGTTTGATTGCTACCAAGAGCGGTTACGGATATTTCCCGCTAGCGCCAGGAAGTGTTCTAACTAAATCTTCGATACCCCTTTCAAATATTCGCGTCTTAACTCCCTGACAATCCCAGTTTTTATCCATAACCCCACTAATCTTGTGGTCATGAGTAAGTTGGCCAGAACAGGGCGTAGCTGTTCGCGAGTGAGTTGTAGAAGCCTGGCTTCCATGACTCTTACTTATATTTATGCCGACTCAACCGCAGTGCTTGGCCCATTAGCGACTTTTTCAGAACCTCATTCATATGATCTATGCGAAACACATGGCAAGCGCCTCACTGTTCCAAATGGCTGGAATGTGATTAAAGAGGAAAGCTCGCTAACGGATATCGGTCCGAGTGACGATGATTTGATGGCTATCGCCGATGCGGTTCGTGAAGTAGCAAACTTGAATATGTCTTCAGCAACTTCTAGCGCCGAAAATGCAGGTGGTAATTTAAGTAACCAGGATGGTCAGATCGGTCGCCGCGGCCACTTGCGGGCGGTTCCATCTTAAAATTATTCTAGATCGATGTTTTTACTGGCTAAAGAGAGAAGCTGATTATTTCAATATTTAAAGCCTACGATATTCGCGGTTTAGTAGATGTAGAAATCACTGCCGATTTTTGTTTTGCCACAGGAGTTGCATTCGCACGTTTTCTACAGCATGAGCGCGAACCCGGAACTGTTGTAATTGGCGAAGATATGCGTCCTTCTTCACCGGTATTTGCCGACGCTTTTTCCGCAGGCGTAACATCGCAAGGATTAAATGTAATTCGTATCGGATTGGCTTCCACAGATCTTCTTTACTTTGCCGCTGGAAAGTTAGATTTTCCTGGGGCAATGTTCACCGCTAGCCATAATCCAGCCGAATACAACGGGATAAAACTCTGCTTAAGTGGCGCCAGACCAATCGGTAAAGAGTCTGGGTTATTAACTATTGAAAGATATGTTGTTGAAGGCTCACCAATTGACTTTCGAAGCGTAGGCAAAGAGCGCAATCAAGATATGTTGACCGCCTACGTTGATCATTTGCTATCTCTCGTAGATTTATCCGACATCCGTCCACTTAAGATTGTGATTGATGCTGGAAATGGAATGGCTGGGCATACCGCCCCAGCGCTGTTTGCTCGCTTAAACTGCGAAGTAATTCCGCTATTTTTTGAATTAGATGGAACCTTTCCGAATCATGAAGCAAATCCAATTGATGCTAAAAATTTAAAAGATCTTCAGAAAGCAGTCAAGAAACACAGGGCTGATATAGGCCTTGCCTTCGATGGGGATGCCGATCGTTGTTTCTTGGTTGATGAAAATGGCGAGCTTGTAAATCCTTCAACTCTGACTGCGCTGATTGCTGCTCGAGAGTTAGCCAAGAACCCTGGCGCTAGCATTATTTATAATTTGATTTCTTCGCGCGCTGTTGTGGAGATCGTGGAAGAGAATGGCGGAAAAGCGATTCGCTCCCGTGTAGGTCATTCATATATCAAGAAGTTGATGGCAGAAACTGGCGCGGTATTCGGTGGCGAGCACTCGGGCCATTTCTATTTTAAGGATTTTTGGCGCGCCGATTCTGGAGCGTTGGCAGCTCTGCATGCAATTGCAGCGCTCGGGGAGGTAAGCGCTCCTCTTTCTAAGATTTTGAAACCATATGCTCGTTACATAGCAAGTGGTGAAATAAATTCAACCGTTTCTGATGCGCAATCGGCCATGAATCAAGTTGAAAAGATTTATGGAAAAAGAGAGGGCGTGGAAGTCGATCATCTTGATGGTCTGACAATAAATGGGGATACCTGGTGGTTTAACCTTCGCGCATCCAATACTGAGCCCCTCCTTCGACTAAACGTTGAGGCTTCAACGGAAGCCCGCATGAAGAAGGTTCGAGATGATGTACTTAACACGATTCGAGGCGACCTCGACATTCTCGTATTAATCCCTTAACTAGTACGATAGGTCACTAGCCGACTAGCACAGTAGAGCCCTACGCCGAAGGTCAAGCGAAAAAACAGCCGTTTTATCTAGGGAGATATCTAAAAATGACACCTGTAACAACAATTCCAAAACACGACATTGCTGATGCATCACTCGCAGCCGAAGGCCGCAAGAAGATCGAATGGGCAGAACGAAATATGCCTGTACTGGCGCAGATCCGTGAACGCTTCGAGAAGTCACAGCCGTTTACCGGAGTAAGAATCGCTGCGTGCATGCACGTCACAACCGAAACTGCGAACCTAATGCGCGTTTTAAAAGCAGGAGGAGCAGAAATCGCACTCTGTGCTTCAAATCCACTTTCAACTCAAGATGACACTGCCGCCGCACTAGTGCACGAGTATGGAATTTCAGTATTCGCTCGCAATGCCGTTGATCGCGATGGGTATTACTCTCACATCAACGCAGCGCTAGATATTGAACCTCATCAAGTTTTTGATGATGGTTGCGATCTCGTGAATACACTTCACACGACTCGTAAAGAGCTTCTTCCAAATATCGCTGGTGGTTGCGAAGAGACCACAACAGGCGTTATTCGCCTGAATCAAATGGCGAAAGACGGCGCACTTACATTCCCAATGATCGCTGTCAATGACACTGACACCAAGCACATGTTCGACAATCGTTACGGAACAGGTCAATCAACTCTCGACGCTGTTTTCCGTGCAACAAACTTTCTTCTTGCCGGACGCATCGTCGTCGTAGCAGGATTTGGTTACTGCGGTAAAGGTGTTGCAGAACGCGCTAAAGGTATGGGCGCTGATGTAGTTGTTACCGAAATTGATCCAACGAAAGCGCTGGATGCAATGATGCAAGGCTTCCGCGTTATGCCAATGCTCGATGCCGCCAAAGTAGGCGATGTATTTATCACCGTTACAGGTAACCGCGATGTACTTCGTGATGAGCACTTCGCTGTTATGAAAGATGGCGCAATAATGGCTAACTCTGGCCACTTCGATATTGAAATTGATGTGGCTTGGCTTGAGCAGAACGCTAAGAAGAAGAACGCCAAGATGCGCCACCAAACAGATGAGTATGTTCTTGCTGATGGTCGCCGCTTGCTTCTTCTCGCTGAAGGCCGCCTGGTGAACCTCGGCGCAGCCGAAGGCCACCCAGCATCTGTTATGGATATGTCATTCTCAGATCAAGCGCTAACCGCAGAATATCTAGTTAAGGAAGCTAAAAATCTTCCAGCGGGCGTTCATAACGTTCCAACATATATCGATAAGGAAGTTGCCAGCCTGAAATTAATTTCAATGGGTGGACGCATTGATACTTTAACTCCTGCGCAAGATATGTATTTGAACTCTTGGGAGCACGGTAGCTAATGCCTTTAGTTATGGTCGTCGATGACGACCAGGATCTTGCGGAGATGCTCGGCATCGTTTTAACCGGTGCCGGCATCGACGTGGATCTAGTAAGTCGTGGCGATGAAGTTCTGGAAGTTTTTAGAAATAATCCACCAGATCTCGTGCTGCTAGATGTAATGCTTCCTGGTTTAGATGGAATCGAAGTTTGTAAATTACTACGTGCCGAATCAATGGTTCCAATTGTGATGCTGAGCGCTAAAGGTGATACCCACGATATTGTCAGCGGCCTTGAAGCAGGTGCTGATGATTACATGGTGAAACCATTTAGACATCCTTCAGAGCTAATCGCACGAATTCGGACCCGATTGCGTCGCACAAATGCAGATGTGTTGGGATTACTGACAATCGGTGATCTTTCAATAGATGTAACTGCGCACGAAGTAAGTCGTGGCGGAAAAAAAATTGCCCTCACCCGTTTGGAATTCGATTTATTGGTTGCACTTGCCAAAGAACCAGGACGTGTCTTTACGCGCGATGCCCTGCTTGGTGAAGTTTGGGGATATAGACATTCAACCGATACGCGTTTGGTAAATGTGCATGTTCAGCGTTTACGCTCGAAAGTGGAGCACGATCCCGAACATCCTGAAATTGTGATGACAGTGCGTGGAGTTGGCTACAAAGCTGGAGTGATGGGCGGTTCCTAGAATGAACCGTTTCTCTGAAAGGCTGAGAAATTCACTCGCCTCGAAGGTAATTGTCTCCACAGTTCTTCTCTCCCTTGGAGTCGTTTGGTTGACCGGTTCTGTTCTTTATTCGCAACTCTCAGCAGGCGTCAAAGAAGTTAATCTAGAAACCTCGCTTGCTGAAGCTAGATCTTCATTTTTTGATGCGCAGTATCAATTCTTGCTAAATCAAAGCGCTGAAAGTTCGGTCATAACAAAGACCGTTCAGGATTTCATAGTGTCTGCAACAGAGGTAAGTCTTGATCAAGATAGAAAATCACTTTTCTTAAGTAGATTCGGCACACCATTTAAGTTTTCACTCAAAGTTGAGTCACCTGACTACACCACATCCACAGATGGTCTAGATATATCTTCCTTTCCAGATGAACTGCGTGAGCGAGTCCGCTCCAGTGAGTTAGTTGAATATCAATACACGAAAATGAGTTACCAGGATCGCGAAGATGCAAATGTTTTAATTGCAGGTCGCAAAATCGCGATTCCAAAATCTGGAAATTATGAGATGTATCTGGTGTATTCGCTTAACAACCAGAATCGCACGCTCTCAATTATTAAGAACGCGCTCTTTTTTACCGGTTTTGCGCTCCTGTTTCTGATCGGATTGATCACCTGGCTTGTTGTGCGTCAAGTAGTAAGGCCGGTTCGTGAAGCAGCAACGATTGCAAAGAAATTCACCCAAGGAGATTTCTCACAGCGAATGAAGGTCGAGAATTCCGATGAAATTGCGACGCTGGGCACGGCATTTAACGAGATGGCCTTGTCGCTAGAGTCGCAGATATCTCGGTTGGAGAATTTATCGCGAGTACAGCAAAGATTTGTCTCCGATGTTTCTCACGAGCTTAGAACACCATTGACAACTTTACGTATGGCCTCCGAAGTTATTTACAGCCAGAAAGATAGTTTCGATCCGACAATTTCACGAAGTTCGGAACTACTTGTTGCGCAATTGG
>CANMCL010000017.1 GCA_947496345.1 Actinomycetota bacterium | reverse complement strand
CCCCGATCGCCATTAATCCGCGCATGCATGCGGCAAATGCGCCAACACCTGGCACAACAAGACCAGCAGCGTTTAGCGCAGTTTCGCGATTAGATGTAACTACAACTTCAGATCCACTTCGTTCGAAGGCACGCTGTGCTGAACGTAAATTACCTGACCCGTAGTCAAGGATTGCAATCACTATTAGAGCGAACCTTTTGTGGAAGGAACTCCTGCGATTCCGCCATCAAGTGAGACCGCATCACGAAGTGCGCGCGCAACTGCTTTAAATTGTGCTTCAAAGACGTGGTGAGCGTTGCGGCCTTCAAGAACGCGAATGTGAAGTGCGATGCGCGCTTCAGCAACGATTGACTCCCAAATATGTTTTCCAAGAGTCGTATCAAATGTTCCGATTAACTCCACAATTTCAGGTTGGCGGTGGACAAGGTATGGACGTCCTGAGAGGTCCACGGCAGCCTGAACTAGAACTTCATCAAGTGGCACCATGGCATCGCCAAAGCGACGAATTCCTACTTTATCGCCGA
This sequence comes from Actinomycetota bacterium, assembly GCA_947496345.1. The sequence goes on along the minus strand of CANMCL010000017.1, from coordinate 11,553 downwards.
GCGCTTCACGAAGAGCCTGACCAAATGCCAAAGAAGTATCCTCAACAGTGTGGTGAGAATCGACATCAACATCGCCAGTTGTTTTCACAGTTAGATTAAATCCAGAATGCTTGCCAAGTTGAGAAAGCATGTGATCAAAGAACGGAACACCGGTATCAACTGAAATCTCGCCGACACCATCTAGGTTTAATTCAACGATTACGTGTGACTCTTTAGTCTTACGTTCTACGCGGGCTTGTCTCATTGGCTTTCTCCATTCAAGATTTCTTGCAGGGCTGCGATAAATTTCTGGTTCTCGGCCTCATTGCCAATGGTCATTCTCAGGTGACCCAATAATCCCACATCCCGAATGAGAACGCCGCGATCTAGCAACTGGCGCCACAGTTGCGCTGGCTCTTGGCTAAATCCAGTAAAGAGGATGAAGTTGGCTTGGCTGGGAATAACCTGCAAACCCATCTTCTCTAATTCGGATACAACAATCTTTCGAGAGTCGATAAGAGATGACACGGTGCCCAGCAGTTCTTTTTCAAATTCCAGCGCCACTTCTGCTGCCGCCTGCGTTAGCGAACTCAAGTGATAAGGAAGGCGAACTAAGAACATCGCTGAAACTACTTCTGGATCCGCAATTAAATATCCCAAGCGAGCTCCGGCAAAAGCGAACGCTTTGCTCATTGTGCGTATGACAACCAGGTTGGGATATTTGCCAATTAGCGTTACCGCAGATGGCAGGTTTGAAAATTCGGCATATGCCTCATCGACTATCAGTAAGCCGCTAATTTTTGCGGCAGCATCCGCGAGCTGCGAGATCTCGTCCAAAGTGACAGTAGTTCCGGTCGGGTTATTGGGAGTGGTAATAAAAGTTAGGGAGGGCTTTACAGTCGAAATCTCCTCTTTAGCTTTAGCAAGGTCGAGTGAGAAATCCGCGCGACGACCGCCATCGCGCCATTGAACTCCAATCACTTTTGCAATTAGCGGGTGCATTGAATAGGAAGGCGTGAATCCAAGTGCAGGCCTGTCACCAAATGCCATAAAGAGCGACTGGATTATTTCGTTACTGCCATTTGCTGCCCAAACTTGGTCTCTCTCAAAAGATGTGTTTGAAAGGTTGTTGATAAATGATGCGAGTGCGTGGCGCAAAGAAGTTGCATCGCGATCTGGATAGCGATTTAAATTAAGCGACACTTGGTGGATACGATCAGCGATCGCTTTAGCAAGTGCAGGAGATGGCGCGTAAGGATTTTCATTTGTGTTTAGCGTTGCTTCAGCTGGAACTTGTGGCGCACCATATGGCGAAAGCGGCGCTAAATCTTGGCGAAGCGGCAGCCAGTTAGGCCAATTTTTCTCACTCATAGATTTTCCAGACGTGCCGACATCGCTTCACCGTGCGCCGGTAAATCTTCAGAATTTGCCAGAGTAATCACAGTCGGAACCAACTCGGTGAAAGCTTCCTTGTTGTATTCAATGTAGTGAATACCCCGCAGAAAAGTTTGCACAGAAAGCCCGCTGCTGTGACAAGCACATCCCCCTGTGGGCAAGACGTGATTAGACCCCGCGGAGTAATCTCCAAGTGAAACTGGGGAATATCTCCCGATAAAGACTGCGCCAGCGTTACGGATTTTGAGTGCATCCCCTGCAGCGTTAATGGTTTGAATCTCTAAATGTTCGGCGGCATAAGCATTTACAACATCCAAGCCTTGCGAGATTGAATCAACTAGGACAATTGCCGACTGAATGCCAGAGAGCGCCTCACTAATTCTCTTACTGTGCTTGGTTGCCGCAACTCTAATTTCTAGCTCTTTAGTAACTTCAGCGGCCAAGTCTGTTGATGTTGTGACTAAAACTGCCGCTGCAATAACATCGTGTTCTGCCTGACTAATCAAATCTGCTGCTACATCTGCAGCGATAGCGCTCTCATCTGCCAAAATAGCAATCTCGGTTGGTCCCGCTTCAGAATCAATTCCGATCACACCTCTTAAAGCACGCTTTGCCGCAGCAACATAAATGTTTCCTGGACCTGTTACCAGATCACATTTTACGGAGAGACCTTCCATTCCGTAAGCAAAGAGTGCGATTGCTTGCGCTCCTCCAATTGCGTAAACCTCATTGATTCCAAGGAGTGCGCATGCAGCCAAAATAGTTGGGTGCGGCAAACCCCCAAATTCTTTCTGTGGCGGTGAAGCAACTGCGATACTCGAAACTTCTGCAATTTGTGCTGGGATAACATTCATTAAGACGCTGCTCGGATAAACAGCGCGCCCACCGGGAACGTACAAGCCAACCCGATCTACTGGAATCCAACGTTCAGTCACAACACCGCCATCTACAACTTTGGTGCTTTTATCCGTTCGAATCTGATCCTGGTGCACTTTGCGAACTCGAGAAATTGAAAGTTCTAAAGCATTGCGAACTGCGGGATCTAAATTTGTAAGGGCTACATCTAGATCACTTTGGCTGACGCGAATGGATGCTGGTCTAACTCCATCAAACTCTTGCGCCAGATTCAATAGATCTGACTCGGTACCATTTTTTACACGTTCCAGAATAGGTTCAATGGTGCGCATCGCTGTTGCGATATCAAGTGATGCACGCGGGATTGCCCTTTGATAGCCAGCCTTACTCAAGGCTTGGCCGCGCAAATCGAGCGTGCGAATCATGAGCTAAGTCTAACGGTTAGGTAATTACTGCTGCGCCGCAATAAAACTTGAGAAGAATTGCTCAGATCAGATGCGAACTAGACAATCTGGGCCGAGAATTGATTTGAGATCAGCGCTCAAACTTGGCGATGCCGTGACCAGTGCATCGATTTTCATAGTCGTTAACACCCCTTGGTCATCAATCTGCATATGTACCTCACGCTTTCCAGGATGGGAGCGAAGAATTTCCTTCATGCGATCAACGATTGGTGGGGTGCATTGCGAAACAGGAAGTGAGATTAGAAGTGGGCCTATAGGACCAGTTGAAATATCTAGCGACTTCATCTCAAGTGCGGTGAAACGAACGACTTCATCGCGGCGTTCAAAGCGTCCTCGTACAGTGACTACGCGATCCTCTGTCAGCGTTAGCGCATACTGGTTATAAACATTTGAGAAGAAGAGAACTTCAACCGCTCCTTCTAGATCTTCCAGACTTACGATTGCCCACGAAGATCCCTGGCGTGAAACTTTACGTTGCACACCAGTGATCAACCCGCCTAAGGTAACGAATCCATCAGGAGTGCTTTCATCAGATAGCAGAGCGCTGATAGACATATCGGTATTGGAACGCAAAATATGTTCAACGCCTAGCAGTGGATGATCAGATACGTAGAGCCCAAGCATCTCGCGTTCAAAAGTTAACAAAGTTGTTTTATCCCACTCAAAAGTCGGAATTTCAATATCTAGTCCCGCAACTTGAGTCATTGATTCTCCGCCAAAGAGATCGAATTGACCGATAGCTTCTGCGCGCTTGGTTTCAATTACCGAGTCAATCGCTTCTAGGTGAATGGACATGAGTCCTTTGCGAGGATGTTGCAAAGAATCAAATGCGCCACCCTTAATCAATGATTCAATCGTCTTCTTATTGCAGACTTGCGCATCTACCTTGGCGAGAAAATCTCCGAAAGATGTGAAAGCACCTTTAGCTGTTCGAGATGCCTTTATCGATGCAACTACACCCTCGCCAACATTTCTGATCGCCGCCAGTCCAAAGCGAATATCTACACCGCGCGGGGTGTATTCGGCATTTGATTCATTTACATCCGGTGGCAGAACCTTAATTCCCATGCGACGACATTCTGAGAGATAGAGCGCAGATTTATCTTTATCATCACGAACGCTTGTAAGCAGTGCATCCATATATTCAGTTGGGAAATTCGCCTTTAAATATGCAGTCCAAAATGAAACTACGCCGTAGCCAGCGCTATGTGCGCGGTTAAAGGCGTAATCAGAGAATGGAATCAAAACATCCCAAAGTCGTTTGATTGCCGCAGTTGAGAAACCATTTGCTTTCATACCAGCTTCAAATGGCACATACTCTTTATCTAGAATTTCCTTATTCTTCTTACCCATCGCTTTACGCAATAAGTCTGCGCGACCTAGTGAGAAGCCGGCAACTTTCTGAGCGATCGCCATTACTTGCTCTTGATAAACAATTAAGCCGTAGGTATCCCCCAGAATTTCCTGCAGAACTTCAGAGAGTTCAGGATGAATTGGCTCAACTGGTTTACGTCCATTCTTGCGATCGGCGTAGTTATTGTGCGCATTTTCACCCATTGGACCCGGACGATATAGCGCGATCACCGCTGAAATATCGGCAAATGAATCGGGAGCCATGCTGCGCAATAGCGCACGCATTGGTCCACCGTCGAGTTGAAAGACTCCCAAGGTATCGCCACGGGATAAAAGTTCAAATGTTTTCTTATCAGAAAGAACCAGATCTTCAAGAACTACATCAATACCTTGGTTCTCTTTGATATTTAAAAGTGCATCGTCTAGCACCGATAAGTTGCGAAGTCCGAGAAAATCCATCTTAAGCAAACCGGTTGATTCGCAGGCGCCCATATCAAATTGGGTAATTATCGCGCCATCTGCTTCACGACGATGGATCGGAATTACATCTAGTAAAGGCTCGCGCGAGAGGATTACACCAGCGGCGTGCACGCCCCATTGGCGCTTTAACCCTTCCAAACCTTTTGCTAAATCAACAACCTTCATTGAATCAGGATCTGAGTTATAGAGTTCGCGGAATTCGCCAGCTTCACCGTGCCGTGGATCTTTGGTATCAAAAATTCCAGAGAGAGAAATATCTTTACCCATCACTGATGGTGGAAGTGCTTTAGTTAACTTCTCTCCGATTACATATGGATACCCGAGCACGCGTGTAGCATCTTTAATTGATTGCTTTGATTTAATTGTGCCGTAGGTAATGATCTGAGCAACCCGATCTTCACCGTATTTCTCAGTTGCATATTTGATCATCTCACTACGGCGACGTTCGTCAAAGTCCAAATCGATATCCGGCATAGAAATACGTTCTGGATTTAGAAAGCGTTCGAATAAAAGCCCGTGTTCGATTGGATCTAACCCGGTAATTCCTAACACATAGGCAACCAGTGAGCCAGCTGCCGAACCACGACCTGGACCAACACGGATACCAACTTTTTTAGCGTGAGCGACCAAGTCCGCGACAACTAAGAAGTAACCTGGAAAGCCCATCTTTAGCATTACATCTAATTCGTAATTTAATCGCTCTTTATGTTTTTCGGATACGCCTTCACCAAATTTAGCGATCAGCCCACGCTCTGCCTCTTTACGCAGCCAACTATCTTCACTTTCTCCCGCCGGGACTGCGAAGGCGGGCATTAAATTTTCACCTTCGCGCAGCTTTACATTGCAGCGTTCGGCGATTAACAAAGTGTTATCGCATGCTTCGGGGATATCTCGGAAAATTTCGCGCATTTGTGCCGGCGTCTTTAAGTAAAATTCATCATTATCAAATTTAAAACGCTTTGGATCTGCCAGCGTCGTTCCCGATTGCACGCAGAGCAAGGCAGCGTGGGCGGCAGCGTCGGCGTGGCGGGTGTAGTGCAAGTCATTTGTGGCAAGTAACGGCAACTTAAGTTCGCGACCTAATTTAAGGAGATCTTCCTTTACCCGGGTTTCTACATCAATGCCATGATCCATCAACTCTAAGAAGAAGTTGTTTGCGCCGAAAATATCTCGGTAATCACTTGCTGCGCGCATCGCTTCTTTATAATTTCCCATACGCAGACGCGTTTGAATTTCTCCACCAGGACATCCTGTTGTTGCGATCAGTCCATCTGCATACTTTGAAAGTAGTTCGCGGTCCATGCGCGGCTTGTAGTAGTAACCTTCAAGAGATGCGAGGGAAGAGAGTCGGAACAAGTTCTTCAAGCCGTGGTTATTCTCGGCGAGGATTGTCATGTGCGTGTAAGCACCGCCACCAGAGACATCATCATCTCCACCACTAGCCCATTGCACACGCTTCTTATCAAAGCGCGATTCAGGGGCAACGTAGGCTTCAATTCCGATAATCGGTTTTACACCAGCGTTAGTTGCTTGTTTATAGAAATCAAAAGCGCCAAAGACATTTCCGTGATCAGTCATAGCGATCGCCGGCATTTCCTGGCGCGCTACTTCTTCTACTAAATCGCCGACTCGCGCCGCGCCATCGAGCATCGAATATTCTGTATGAACATGCAGATGCACGAAAGAGTCTTTTTTACTCATCGCAGGTGTTGGGTTAGCGGTCGTCACAGTTTCTCAATGTTAGTGGTTGGCTATCGGTTACGGCAGAACCGCATCGGAGAGCAACCCCAAGCAAGCCTGAAGGTCAGGTGCATAGGGAGCGTTAAAAACCAATTGCTCTTTGGTAACGGGATGGGCAAAGCGAAGTTCCAAAGCATGTAGCCACGGCCGCGACATCTTCAGCGATTTACCAAGAACTGGATCTGCGCCGTATGTTGTATCACCAACGAGTGGGTGGTTTAACGCCGAGAAATGAACACGGATTTGGTGGGTGCGGCCAGTCTCGAGTTCGACTTTAACGAGTGAAACAGATCTGTAAAACTCAATAACTTCGTAATGCGTGATGCTCTCTTTACCTTCGGCGATAACTGCAAAACGATGATCTTCTTTGGGGTGGCGATCGATTGGCGCATCAATAGTTCCGGTAACGGGATCCATATGGCCTTGCACTAAAGCGTGATAAATCTTTTCAACTTTATGGTCGCGAAATGCATCTTTTAGAGTTGTGTATGCGCGATCTGTCTTTGCAACGATCATCAAACCGCTTGTGCCAACATCGAGGCGATGGACGATTCCAGCTCGCTCAGCGGGACCGGAAGTAGAAATTGTGTATCCGGCCGCAGTTAGTGCGCCTACAACAGTTGGCCCCATCCATCCTGGGCTTGGGTGAGCAGCGCATCCCACCGGTTTATCTACAACAACAATATCTTCGTCATCGTAAACAACTCGTAAACCATCGAGTGGTGTTAACGGAATTGGATCCTGATTTAGAGGTTCTGGCATTAAAACATCGATAACTTGTCCGCTGGTAACACGTTCTGATTTCGCCATCACACGACCGCTGGTGCGGATGTCACCATCTTCAAGTAATCGCACAATTGTGGTGCGCGAAAGACCAAGCACGCGAGTAAGTGCGCTGTCGATGCGTTCGCCGGCGACACCTTCAGGAACGCTCAACGTGCGCGCTTCGCGTGACATTTAAGCCCCTATCGGTGAGATATTACGAATTGAAAGGATGACTGCAATTGATGCTGCAACCACAATAGCGGTATCTGCCAAGTTAAATACCGGCCAATTCGGAAGTTGGATCCAGTCAATTACATGTCCGGTCAAGAATCCGGGAGCGCGAAAAATCCGATCAGAGAGGTTGCCGAGGATTCCGCCTAAGGCAAGTCCAAGAACAATAGACCAACCAAAAGAGGTGATCTTTATTGAGTAATAAGCAATTGCGGCTACCACTGAAATTGCAAAGAAGGTAAAAATGATCGTTGCACCTTGCGCGAGACTAAAAGCTGCACCGGAGTTCTTGTATAGAGTTAATTGTAAAAAATTGCCAAGTAATTTAACTGGATTGCGGGAATCAAGTGAATTAAGGGCCCAACTCTTAGTTGCAAAATCGAGAAGCCAGACAGCCCACGCGATCGTATAAAGTCTTTTCCAGTGCGAAGTAATTGGGCGCACTTTAGCGCCGCTCTTCCTTCTGCTTGCAAATCATGCAGAGGGTCGCCCGAGGGAATACTTGCAAGCGCGCCTTACCGATTGCGTTGCCACACTCTTCACAATTTCCATATGTCTTACTATCGATTCGATCCAGCGCACGTTCGGTTTGCAAAACCATATCGCGCGCATTTATTACAAGTGACATTTCGTGTTCACGTTCGAAAGTTTTAGTGCCGGAATCCGCTTGATCATCTCCAGCGCCTTCTCCTGAATCTGAAATCAACTCATTCATTTCCGCTTCAACCACAGCAAGTTCTTGCTGAAGGCGCGCTAAATCTTTGGCAATCTCGGTGCGAATTGCTTTTAACTCTGAAGCAGACCAGGGTGCTTCACCGTCACTTGCGGTAACTGGAGTTGGCGCGGCTTTGATCGGCTTTAGTGGAGCAATTTTCTTACCGCTCTTTACTGGGCGCGGTGGTGGGGGCATTACTAGGCGGCGCTCTTCAATTACGGGAGCAGCCACCGGGGCAACAACAGTTGCAACGCTTACGGTCTGTGATTTCTCATCGACAGTGAGGGTGGTCTTACCAACCTTGGAAGGGAAAGGGCGACCGGGTGCTTTTTTAACGGATGCTTTCTTAGCGGGCGCTTTTTTAGCCACTGCTTTCTTTACTGGAGCTTTTTTCGCGGGTGCCTTTTTTGCTAATGCTTTTTTCGCGGGTGCTTTCTTCGCAACTTTCTTCGCAACTTTCTTCGCAACCTTTTTGGCAGGGGCTTTTTTCGCGGGCGCTTTTTTGGCTACGGCTTTCTTTTTTGCTGGCACGCCGCGCACCTTATGCTCTTTTACCGCTAAGACCAACTTTGCCACTCAGATACACAGTAATTTCTTACCTAACTACTCCACCTTTGCCTGCACCATCTCTAAGACCAGCGGGCGTTAGACTCTCCCCCTTATGACAATCCGCCCAGTTCCTGCTCAAATCGACCTCCCAGCAATGGAGCGTTCGATCTTGGATTTCTGGCGCGAACATTCAATCTTTGAAGCTAGCACTGCTGCTCGGCAAGGCGCTCAACCTTGGACTTTCTACGAAGGACCGCCAACTGCAAATGGAATGCCGGGCACTCACCATATTGAAGCGCGCGTTTTTAAGGATGTCTTCCCTCGTTATCAAACGATGAAAGGTAAGTATGTAACTCGCAAAGCGGGATGGGATTGTCACGGTCTTCCAGTTGAGATTGCAGTTGAGAAAGAGTTGGGTTTTACGGGCAAGGGCGATATTGAAAAATATGGAATCGCTGCCTTTAACGATAAATGTCGCGACTCTGTAACTCGCCACGTCGATGCTTTTACAAACATGACAAACCGAATGGGTTTTTGGGTCGATTTCGATCAGGCTTATTGGACTATGGCTCCCGAATATGTAGAAAGCGTTTGGTGGAGTTTAAAAGAGATCTGGAAGAAAGGTCTTCTGGTTCAAGATCACCGCGTTGCACCATATTGCCCGCGTTGCGGAACTGGGCTCTCAGATCACGAACTTGCTCAAGGATATGAAACTGTTACTGATCCTTCGGTTTATGTGCGCTTTCCAGTTACATCTGGCGAACTTGCCGATCTCGGAGCCGCACTTCTGGTTTGGACCACGACTCCTTGGACCCTAGTTTCAAATACTGCAATTGCCGTTAACCCAGATGTTGATTATGTAGTTGCCGAAGTTACGCTGGAAGATAAAGCAGAAGATAACCGAGAAGTATTGGTCGTTGCCGAGCCACTTATTTCCGCTCTATCTGGGGAAGTAAAGATACTTAAGACCATTAAAGGTAAAGATCTGGAGCGCGTAACCTACAAGCGCCCCTTAGATTTAATTGATATCCCTGACTCTCACTTTGTTGTGCTTGCGAATTACGTAACCACTGAAGATGGAACTGGTCTGGTTCACCAATCCCCGGCCTTCGGCGCAGATGACCTCGCTGTTTGCCGCGCCTACGGATTACCAGTTGTAAATCCGATCGCACCGAACGGGACATTCTTAAGTGATGTTCCGCTAGTCGGTGGTCTCTTCTTCAAAGATGCCGATAAAACTTTGGTGAAAGAATTGAAATCACGTGGCGTTCTCTACAAGCATCAGCCATATGAACACCCTTACCCACATTGCTGGCGCTGCCACACCGCGCTGATTTATTACGCGCAACCATCTTGGTATATCCGCACTACATCAATTAAAGATGAGTTAATTCGCGAAAATAACCAGACCGATTGGCACCCTGAAACAATAAAGACTGGACGTTATGGCGATTGGCTAAATAACAATATTGACTGGGCGCTCTCTCGCAATCGTTACTGGGGTACTCCACTACCTATTTGGCGTTGTGAAGAAAAGCACGAAGTCTGCGTTGATTCACTTAAAGAGTTAGGCGCACTCGCTGGGAAAGAGCTCTCTAACTTAGATCCGCATCGCCCATTTGTAGATGACATCACCTTTCCTTGTGCAACGTGCAATAAGGAGATGGTTCGAGTTCCAGAAGTAATTGATTGTTGGTATGACTCTGGCGCAATGCCATTTGCGCAGTGGGGCTATCCGCACAAGCCGGGATCAGTGGAGAAATTTAAAGCCGCTTACCCTGCTGATTTCATCTGCGAAGCAATCGATCAAACTCGCGGCTGGTTCTACACCTTAATGACGATCGGCACCTTGGTCTTTGATAAATCTTCATACAAGAGCGTGCTCTGCCTCGGCCATATCTTGGATAAAGATGGCCGCAAGATGAGTAAGCACCTCGGAAATGTAATTGAGCCAATCTCGCTTATGGATCAACACGGCGCTGATGCAGTGCGTTGGTACATGTTGGCAGCTGGATCGCCTTGGTCTGCTCGCCGCGTTGGCCACGATGCGATTAGCGATGTTGTTCGCAAAACTTTACTTACCTACTGGAACACAATCTCTTTCCATACTTTATATGCGCAATCTTCTAACTTCGATATCTCGCAAATTCCGCCGGTTAAAGATCGATCAATGATGGATCACTGGATCCTAAGTGAGTTAAATGCTTTGATCGCCGAAGTTGATCTTGCCTATGAGGAATTTGATTCACAATCTGCGGGCAAGGCGCTGGCTCGCTTTATTGATGATTTATCTAATTGGTATGTTCGTCGCTCACGTCGCCGATTCTGGGATGGCGATCTGGCCGCGCTTGGAACTCTGCATGAGTGTTTAGTAACTCTTACCCAACTACTTTCTCCAATGGTTCCATTTATTACCGAACATGTTTGGCAAGAAGTTGTTAAGCCAGCCGATGCTACCGCTGCCGATTCTGTTCACTTAACCGATTTTCCTATGGCAGCGAAAGAGCTAATCAACACCGAACTAAACGCGCAGGTTGCTATGACTCGCCGCGTTGTTGAACTCGGACGCGCTGCTCGAGCCGAATCTGCAATCAAGATCCGTCAGCCTCTGCAACGTGCCCTAATTTCAGCACCAGGCTGGGCAAAGCTTCCAAGTGATATGCGCGAGCAGATCGCCGATGAGTTAAATGTGATTGACCTAGCCGATATCGCAGACGCCGATGGAGATCTTGTAAATATTTCGGTGAAAGCAAACTTTAAATCACTCGGTGCCAAGTACGGCAAAGATGTACAAGAGATTTCAAAGGCGATTGCCGCTCTTGATGCAACAACGCTCGTTAAAACACTTCGCACGAACGCCTCAACCAAGGTTTCAACTTGGGAGATTGAACTTGGTGACTTGGTGGTTACTGAAGTGCCAAAGAGCGGCTGGATGGTTGCCAGCCACGAGGGCGAATCTGTAGCGCTTGACCTTGCCTTAAGCCAAACACTTATTGATGCGGGCAATGTCCGCGAGGTAATTCGCTA
>CANMCL010000016.1 GCA_947496345.1 Actinomycetota bacterium | reverse complement strand
ATAATCTTTTCGGCAGCCGGCCAAGGTATGGCAGAGCGTTATGCAGGGATTTTCCGTAATGCAGACCTGCCGGTCGTGATCGTTCCGGAGTTAAGAGCGATTCCGACGAAGGGTTCAGTACATATAACGCAATCCGCAATTGCCCACGGATTTACTTCACAAAGTGCTCGGATTTTATTTATCACTGAACGTGATTTAACTGGCAGTAAGGCGTCCGCAAAAGATGGCGCGCGCATGCCCTCCAAGCGCAAGCAAGCCGTTGATCCACTAGAACTGCGGGCTGGTGATTTTGTTGTTCATGAACAACACGGAATTGGTCGATATGTTGAAATGGTTCAACGCACCATCGGTGGCATTACGCGCGAATATTTAGTAATTGAGTACGCACCAGCAAAGCGCGGACAACCGGGTGATCGTGTATTTGTGCCGACCGATACGTTGGAACAAGTAAGCAAGTACATCGGCGGTGAATCGCCAACGGTGCACCGCATCGGCAGTGGTGAATGGCAGAAAGCTAAGGGACGCGCCCGCAAGGCAGTAAAACAAATTGCTGGTGAGTTAATTCGCTTGTACGCAGCGCGCACAAGTTCGCCAGGTTTCGCCTTCTCACCTGACACACCTTGGCAACGAGAGCTAGAAGATGCGTTTTCTTATATTGAAACGCCAGATCAACTTTCCACCATTGAAGAAGTTAAACGAGATATGGAAAAGCCTTATCCAATGGATCGGATTATTTGCGGCGATGTTGGTTACGGCAAGACCGAGATCGCCATTCGTGCAGCTTTTAAAGCAGTGCAAGATGGCAAGCAAGTTGCTGTTCTGGTGCCGACCACGCTCTTGGTACAACAGCACGAGAAAACTTTCGCTGAGCGCTATGCCGGCTTCCCATTACGCGTAGCAGGTCTATCGCGTTTTAACAGCGCAAAAGAGTCGAAAGATATCTTGGCCGAACTTGCTGCGGGCAGCGTTGATGTTGTGATCGGTACCCACCGTTTGTTATCGCAAGATGTTCTCTTTAAAGATTTAGGTTTAGTAGTCGTAGATGAAGAACAACGCTTCGGGGTTGAGCAGAAAGAATCTTTGAAGAAGATACGCACGACGGTCGATGTATTGGCTATGTCTGCCACACCAATTCCGCGCACCCTTGAAATGGCAGTCACCGGCATTCGCGAAATGTCGACGATCACAACGCCGCCGGAAGAGCGCCATCCGATTCTTACTTACGTCGGAGCCGCTGAAGATGCGCAGATTCGCGCCGCAATTCATCGCGAATTATTACGCGATGGACAAGTTTTCTATATTCATAATCGCGTCGAATCTATTGATCGCGCAGCAGCCAAAATTCAAGAGTTAGTTCCCGAAGCACGCATTCGAATTGCACATGGGCAAATGAGTGAAGGCGCTCTGGAAGATGTGATCTTGGCATTCTGGAATCGTGACTTTGATGTTCTGGTCTGCACAACAATTGTGGAAAGCGGTCTGGATATTGCTAATGCAAATACTTTGATTGTGGAACGCGCTGATAACTTCGGCCTTTCACAACTTCATCAATTACGTGGTCGCGTTGGCCGCGGTCGCGATCGGGCTTACGCATATTTTCTCTATCCACCAGATCAGCCGTTAACTGAAGTCGCGCTGGATCGTTTAAAAACTATTGCGACAAATACCGATTTAGGTGCAGGCATGCGCGTTGCCTTGAAAGATTTAGAAATTCGCGGCGCCGGAAACCTCCTAGGCGGAGAACAATCGGGCCACATTGCAGATGTTGGCTTTGATTTATATATGCGTATGGTTGGTGAAGCGGTTAATGATTACAAGACTGGGATCATTGATAAAGAAGAAGAAGCGTATGAATGCAAAGTTGAACTTCCGATAAATGCACATCTTGCAGAAAACTATGTTCCGGGAGAGCGTTTACGTTTAGATCTTTATCGTCGCCTAGCCGACGTTGCCAAACCAGCCGATGTGCAATCAATTCGTGAAGAGTTACTGGATAGATTCGGTGAATTACCTGAAGAAGCAAATGCGCTTTTAGCGGTGGCACAACTGCGCGCGTTAGCTAAATCTCACGGAATTCGTGAAGTAGTAGCAACTGGAAAATTCTTGCGACTTGCGCCACTTACTTTGCCGGAATCGCGTCAATTACGGTTGATGCGCCTGTACCCAGGTTCCATCTATAAGGCCCCAACCCGCACTGCCTTGATTACCTTGCCTACAAATCCAGCATGGAACCCGTCTAAACCAGCGGCAGAAATAGTGGATACTTCTCTCCTGTCCTGGGTAACCGAGGTCGTTGACCAATTAACGAAAGCGAGCACAACGTGAAAAAGATCCTGGCTGTCCTAACAATTGCATCAGCCCTACTTTTAACAGGATGCTCGCAAACTAACGAAGCTGCCCTTATCGGTGACTTCAAAATTTCTCAGACTGAATTGCAAAGCAGCATCGATGCAGTTATGGCTGAGCGTTCCAAAGTTGATTCATCACAGATGCAACTAGAAACTGGCGAAGAGTTAAATCGCGGACAGTTGCGCTTTAAGATTTTGATGCACACCTTCGATGAGATCGCTAAAGAGCTTAAGATCGAAGTTACTTCCAGCCAAGTCGGAGCTAAGAAAGCATCGATTATTCAATCAGTTGGTGGTGAAGCCGAACTCCCAAAGAATTTAGTTAATGCGGCAATTGCTCTTCAAGATTTCGATGCTTATGTTCGCGCGATTGTAATTTCTGATCAGATAGCTGAAGCGCTTGCACAATCCGGAGTAGCCGAAGAAGAAGTTTCAACGAAGGTTGGTGACTTGCTTAATGCCAAGGCCAAAACACTCGGCGTAAAAATTAATCCGCGTTATGGCGCGTGGGATAACGAAGCAGGCGATGTTGTAGCCGCCAACGTAACCGGCGATGCAGTAAAGCCATCAGATAAGTAAATAAATGTCAGATTCTGAACTTCAACGCCTCGTTGAGGTAATGGATCGCCTGCGATCACCTGGTGGTTGCCCTTGGGATGCCGAGCAAACGCACGAATCCTTAGTTAAATACTTACTCGAAGAATCTTATGAATTTATTGATTCTCTCGATGCTAAAGATCGCGAAGGAATGCGCGAAGAGCTAGGCGATGTATTACTCCAGGTTTACTTCCACTCTCGCATTGCTCAAGATCATCCAACCGATCCATTTTCAATTGAAGACGTTGCACGATCAATCGCAGATAAGTTAATTCGTCGCCATCCACACGTCTTCGAAGGTCTGCAAGTATCTGGCACCGAAGAAATCATTGAAAACTGGGAAGAGATTAAAGCGAAAGAGAAAGGGCGAACTTCAGCCCTTGATGGCGTTGCCCTTGCACAGCCCGCACTTGCATTAGTTGAAAAACTTCTTTATCGCGCAGAAAAATATAAAGTTCATGTTGTGTTAACGAAATACCAAAGCGATAAGCCGGCCACGCAGGAAAGTGTTGGTGAAGCGCTGGCATCAATAATCGCGTGGGCGCGCGATAACGAGATTGACCCAGAAAATGCGCTACGCCTATACGGCCGCCAAATTGCGGAGCAAATTAAGGCAGCCGAGTCGCGGTAGTATTGCCCTATACCGCTCAGCGCCGAGCGTGCTCAATATCTAGCAATTCTTAGGAGATATCCAAATGGCAATTATCGAAGCAATCGGCGCTCGTGAAATTCTTGATTCGCGCGGAAACCCAACTGTTGAAGTTGAAATCGAATTAGAAGATGGAACACAAGCACGCGCTGCAGTACCAAGCGGTGCATCAACTGGTGCATTTGAAGCAGCAGAACTCCGCGATGGCGATAAGAAGCGTTACCTAGGTAAAGGTGTTTTAAAGGCTGTTGACTTTGTTAATAACGAACTAGCACCAGCGGTCGAAGGCTTAGATGCACAAGATCAACGCTTGATTGATGAAGTAATGATCAAACTTGATGGCACACCAAATAAGTCACGCCTCGGCGCAAACTCAATTCTCGGTGTTTCACTTGCCGTCGCAAAAGCCTCTGCAGAATCTGCCGATCTCTCACTCTTCCGTTATGTCGGCGGACCAAATGCACACGTCCTGCCAGTTCCGATGATGAATATCCTTAACGGTGGCGCACACGCAGATACCAACGTTGATATTCAAGAATTTATGATCGCTCCAATCGGTGCGGAAACATTCCGCGAATCACTTCGCTGGGGAGCTGAGATTTACCACGCCCTTAAGGCAGTTCTCAAGAAGCGCGGACTTGCCACATCTGTTGGCGACGAAGGTGGCTTTGCACCAAACCTAGAAAGCAACCGCGCCGCACTAGATTTAATCATCGAAGCTATTGAGTCTGCTGGATTCAAGCCAGGTAAAGAGATCGCACTTGCAATGGATGTTGCCGCTACTGAATTCCACGATAACGGCAAGTATAAGTTTGAAGGATCTATGCGCTCATCTGATGAAATGATCGCTTATTACGCAGAACTCGTTAGCGCTTATCCAATCGTTTCTATTGAAGATCCGCTAAATGAAGAAGACTGGGCAGGCTGGAAGTCAATGACAACTTCACTTGGCTCAAAGATTCAGATTGTTGGCGATGATTTATTCGTAACAAACCCAATTCGTTTAGCAAAGGGCATCGAAACTGATACTGCAAATGCACTATTAGTTAAGGTAAATCAAATCGGAACACTTACCGAAACTCTTGATGCAGTTGATCTTGCCCACCGTGCAAATTACCGCAGCATGATGTCCCACCGTTCAGGTGAAACTGAAGACGTGACAATCGCTGACTTAGCTGTTGCAACTAATTGTGGACAGATTAAAACTGGTGCGCCATCTCGCACAGAGCGTGTTGCAAAGTACAACCAATTGCTTCGCATTGAAGAAGAACTTGCTGAAGGCGCAGTATTTGCAGGACGAGGCGCATTCCCTCGCTTTAAAGGTTAATTAAGAGCCAAGCCATGCGCCGTCGACGTCGCAGTTACTCCACGAGGCGCCGCTCGTCGAGCCGTCGTAACGTACGTGGCAATGCTCGCCCCCTAGCGTTAATAACAATCATCTTCATCTTCACATTAACCCTTGCTCCACCAATTAAAAACTACTTCACTCAACGAGCACAGATCAGCGCACTTAAATCCCAAGTGGCATCTGATCGCACCGCTTTAGAAAAGGCGCGCGCTGAGTTAAGTACTTGGCAAGATCCAAATTATATAAAGTCACAGGCGCGCGAACGTCTGCACTTTGTCCTGCCTGGCGAGCGTCAATACATAGTCACGGGTACCGACATTACAAAATCACAACCACAAACAACCCAGATTGCCTCACAACTTCCAGAAGGTGCTCCTTGGTACACCAAGCTAATCGCATCCGTAACCGAATCTGGTCTCTAATTAATGAGCGATAAGGCAACTCAAAAAGATTTAGATTGCATCGAAACTCAATTAGGTCGAACACCTCGCGATGTCCACGCAATTTCTTATCGCTGTCCCTGTGGCAATCCAGCCGTTGTTGAAACTCCTCCACGCTTAAGCCACGGTGAACCATTTCCAACTTTCTATTACGCAACCTGTCCGCGATTAACCGCAGCCATTTCGACTTTGGAATCAACTGGCTTAATGGCAGAAATGAATGAACGCCTCACAACTGATCACGAACTCGCCGGTGCATACGCTGCAGCACACGATGATTACTTGGCTGCGCGCGCAGCGCTAAAGATGGATGTTCCAGAAGTAGAAGGAATTTCCGCCGGCGGCATGCCAAATCGCGTTAAGTGTTTACATTCACTTGTCGCACATTCTCTATCTGCAGGACCGGAAGTTAATCCGCTCGGTGATGAAGCGCTAGCAAAACTCCCAGAATGGTGGAAAGAGCAACCATGCGAGTAGCAGCCATTGATTGCGGTACCAATTCAATTCGTTTACTAATTGCCGATATCGATGGCACAAACTTTCGCGAAGTAATTCGCTTGATGGAAGTTGTCCGCTTAGGACAAGGCGTTGATAAAACCGGTCAGTTTCACCCTGATGCAATTGCCCGCACACTTGCTGCAGTTGATATCTACGCAGCCGAGATCGCTAAGCGCGGTGTTGAAAAGATTAGATTCTGCGCAACCAGCGCCACTCGCGATGCCACCAACCGTGATTTATTTATCGAAGGCGTTTTCGAACGTTTAGGAATTCGCCCCGAAGTTATCTCTGGCGATGAAGAAGCGCGACTCTCCTTTATGGGCGCAACCAAAGACCTTCCCGCATCCGATGGACCATTTCTAGTTATCGATATCGGCGGAGGTTCCACCGAATTCGTTTTCGGTACCGAATCTGTCGAAGCGGCCAAGAGCGTAAATATCGGTTGTGTGCGCATGTCAGAGCGTCACTTCACCGGCGATCAACCTGATCCAGGACAGGTTGCATCTGCAACCGAAGATATTGATGAAGCGATCGCGCAAGCCGCAAAGTTAGTACCAATCACAAAAGCTAAAACGCTTATAGCCGTCGCCGGCACCGCCACAACTGTTGCTGCAGCAGCGTTAGATCTTCCTGAATACGACCGTTATGCAATTCATCTTTCACATATCCCAGCGGAAAAAGTGCACCAAGTTTCGCAATCCTTTATCAAGATGGATCGCGCCCAACGCGAATCACTTGGTTATATGCACCCGGGCCGCGTTGATGTCATTTCCGCAGGCTCACTAGTTCTCTCTCGCATTATGCGCGCAACCGGCGCTTCAGAATTCGTCGCATCTGAATCTGACATCCTTGATGGAATGGCTTGGTCGCTTGTATAAATCTTTAGACCTCTTGGATTCCGCAATTGTTAAATGTAAAAAGTGTCCAAGACTTGTGCAATGGCGTGAAGAAGTCGCTGTTGTAAAGCGCAAAGCTTATGAAAACGAAAAGTACTGGGGTAAGCCAGTACCGGGTTTTGGTCCTGCAAACGCACAGTTAGTAATCCTCGGCCTAGCCCCGGGAGCACATGGTGCTAACCGCACCGGCCGCGTATTCACCGGTGATTCATCAGGGGATTGGCTATACAAATCTCTACATAAAAATGGCTTAGCCAAAATTGCTACAAGCAAGAGCAAAGATGATGGCCAACAGCTGATTAATACTCGAATCCTTTGCGCCGTGCGTTGCGCGCCACCAGATAACAAACCGAGTACTGAAGAGAAGAATACCTGTGCGCCTTTCTACAAAGATGAAATCGCACTGTTAATGCCAACGGCACGATCATTTCTTGCACTCGGAAATCTTGCTTGGACCACACTTCTTGCAACTCTTACGGAACTTGGATGCGACATTCCTAAACCAAAACCAAAATTTGGACATGGCGCAACAGCCACATTTATTGGTCCTGATGGAATCAAAAGAAAAATCGTTGGAAGTTACCATCCCAGCCAACAGAACACTTTTACAGGCAAATTAACTGAAAAAGCGTTGGATTTGGTGATTAAAAAAGCAAGTAGACTCTGACTCTTATCGCATGGCCCCGATAGCCCAATGGCAGAGGCAGAGGACTTAAAATCCTCCCAGTGTGGGTTCGACCCCCACTCGGGGCACTGGTGTAAGCCTATTTAGTTGTCTTCGTGTGTAAATTATTGCACCAACTAAAGAATAAACCAAGCATCTTAATTTCTAACTCATACACAATTGATACACAATCCAGAAGGATTTAAAGTTGGCTACAAGCCTTTGCCTTCGGCTGAAGCCTTATAGCCTAAATCCAAGCCTTCGCATTCGCTCACGCTTTGATTCCTCTGCCTCTGCCATTGGGCTATCGGGGCACCCCGGGTTATTAAATTCTCGGCGTTATGTATCAATACACCCCACACAAATATTTTTCCTAACATTTGAGCAGAAGTTAACTGGTGTAAATCATCATTGAGTTGAAGCCATAAGTACCGTCGACCCATACGAGATATCCAGGTGGGGGAGAACTTGTCCCAACTCGCAGGTTTTCCTGCCTGTTTGAGGCATTGGAAAGCATTGCCTTAGCGAGTACATTTACTTTATGGGCGAAGTAACAAATGCGGAAAGCGCTAGTGGTGAAAGTCCTCCCAGCCAGGACGCATTGATACCGGCTGATAGGCGTGTCAAACAGTCACGGGAAATTGCCAAGTGGTTTTTTGGGGTCTCAATCGTCTTAATGGTGATTTCTATTATTGCTTCAGTCGGAAGTGGTTCCACACGGACCACTGTTGTAGATGAACTCCTTTCATCTCAATCTGACACCTCTGACACATCCAATTGGGATTCGAGTTGGGTGCCTTCTGGATTTGCAGTCTGGTCAACTGACTCAAACATTGCTTGGAAGTGGGCAGAAAAGGGTTCATACAAGTGCGAAGACTATGGATGCATCTCAGTGGAATTTATAAGTAGGGATGGGTGTCCAAATGGACTCTATGCTGCGCTGAATTGGCTAGATTCAAATGATGCTGTTGTCTCCTGGGACAACGCAACACTGCCATCTTTACTCACTATGCAAACAGCAAAGTTAAAATTTGATGATGTTCAAGAATTAGGTAAATCAGGACAAATGGCAGAGATTGAATGTAGATAGGAAATGCAAATGACAGATGTACAAGTGGACGTTCCTGTTCTTGCTACTCCACAGCATCGCTTAGGAGCGATAGCCGTCGACGCCGGATTGATTTTTGTAACAAGTTTTATCGGCTGGGGAATATGGAGCCTCATTGTTTGGGGCAAAGGACAGACTCCTGGAAAGCAATTACTTAAAGTACGAGTATTAAATGAACCTACCGGAAAGCCGGCGACGTGGGGACAAATGCTTATTCGCCAGGTATTGATTGGGTGGGCGCTTGCTGCGCCGTACTCAATTGCCTATGGGTTTTATGCATTTAATTTAAATCAAGCAGCATTGTTTGTGCTGGTTGCTTGTGTTTTGTTACTACTTACGCTTTACGTAGTAGACATTGTGTGGGCTTTTGGCCCAACCCATCGAAGACTGATTGACTATTGGGTAGGAACAATTGTCGTGAATGAAGCAATATAGGTAATTTTGCCTCTCATTGCTGAGGTGGGCAGAGATAGTTTGACCCCAGGTTATTAATTCTGCGCTCGTTATATATACATATAGTCGACACAAAATTTTCTGTTAACTAAGTGACAGTGGGTAGAGGCAGAATACGGATATGAATCAAGACGCCTCTGAGCAGCAATTGGAATCTTTTGTAGAGGAATTATTTTGGAAGTATAGAAATAATTTTGACAACCTGAGAGAACGCTTTGAAAAGAAGGGCCCGCTCGAACCATCTCAGTATAAAACCTTAAAAATAAAGGGTGAGGAGTACAGCAACGGACCCTTTGTACGGGAGAAAATCGATTTGGCCATACATACCTGTGGCTCAAAATCTTATCCGTCAGGGTTCTATCCAAAATACGACATTGCCTATCTTGTCGATTCATTTACATTAACAAGAGAGCAAGATGATTTCTTGGAAAAGATGTTTGATAATTTTAAAATAAATCTTGCTCCATATGAAGAGGCTATTGCTAATTCCAAAGGCTTATGGAAAGAGTATATTGATTCTAAAGACACAGAACTTTACTTGAAAGAGAAGCCGAGGAGAAAACCAGAAGAGCACTTAAACTTCACTGGACAATTCGGCGACGTACTCGGATGTCTTATTCCCGAATATAGAATTCAAATCCAGGAATTAGTGTTCTCCCCGATGTTTAAGAAAATCACAGGTGCAACTAACCCAACTGAAAGAATGGGATTTATATCAAACTATTTTTTTCAACGTTTTCTAAAAAAGTATTACAAATGCGAACATTATGAAGTTTCAAAATGTGTAATTTGCTCACTAGATTTTTACCCACAAAGCAATAACGAATGGGTTAATCGCGTTCCACCCCTCTTCTGTGACATATGCCTTACTATGGGTTTTAGTGCAAGCACGGATTTCAATAAGCATTTGGGATTCTCGCCTGAGGAGCGCAAGTCAAATTATGTAAAAGGTACGGTTGCGTACGCTGAATATTTTGGCTTCATTCCACCAAGCGACTATCAAAAAAGAAAAGTGATTCAGCAGTTGTACAAAAGTGGAATTCCAATTTCCGAACTTACTTTCGCGATAAAAGTTTCTTCGCTACTCCCTTGGTCGGATACTGCAAAAAAGTTATTCGGTTCTTGGGCACATTTATTGGAAGAGGCCGGACTCCTGACTCAAAGTCAGCGAGGCAGAGGCGGACATCGCTCTATCGCTTCCGATGGCCATTTATGTCTCAGTATGGGGGAACGTGCAATATGTGAATTCCTTACCAAGAATGGCATCTCTCACGAGCGAGAGCCGATGTATCCATTTGACGAAGTGTTTAACCCAAACGGTTTACTCAGAGGTGATTTTCTCATCGGAGATTTAGTAATTGAATTCGCAGGAATGATGAGCAACCCTGATTATGCTGAAAGAATGAAGACGAAAGAGAAACTAGCAAAAGCCAAAAAAATTCCTTGGCTAAAACTTGAAACTTCCTCATTAGATGACCTGAATGAAATGCTGATAAAGATTGAAGCCAAATTGGCATCCCTTCCGTCTGGGCAAAGGTAGAAGAGTCGAGTAAGGTGACGAGATGAAGCGAGATACACAATTAGTTGGTGCTGCAGGTGAGCACCTAGTTTTATCTCGTCTGCTGAATCACCAATATTTAGCAGCGCAGGCACCACCTGGTGCAGCCAAAGTAGATATCTTGGTCAACCACCTGGATGAGAAGCCTCCACGTCTAATTCAGGTCAAAACAATTACTGGCAAAGATATAAATAATGGCTGGCATATGAGTGAAAAGCACGAAAAAATTGTAGACCCAAACATTTTCTATTGTTTTGTCGCTCTTGGAGATAAGGAGAGTGACGTTTATGTTATTCCATCGGAGATTGTTGCAACTGTTGTAACTGATGAAATGATTAAATGGCTGGCAACACCGGGTGCTAAAGGTCAACAGCGCAACTACACAAAAATGCGCCGAATACAAAACAAATATAAAGACAAGTTTGATTCCGCCCCAGATGGGTGGATGGAGCACTACTTAGAGAAATGGGATTTGTTGGGATGACAGGAAAGTTAAATTCTTGACTAAGCCAATACCGCTCAAAAACGGTAAAGAAATTCAAATGGTAGAAGAACCGATAATGTTAAATACACCCTGCACAAAGTTTGACTTTACAAAGATGGATAACGACAGAGTAATTACCTTTGCTCTTCTCCATTTAGAAGGAGCAGCAGAGGAAGCGCACAGGCGTGGCCTAGAATTTGGTGGGCAAAGGTAGAAGAGTTGAGTAAGATGAGGAGATGAAGTCACTCCGCATATTAGGAGTTTGCCTTGGCCTATTCATAGCAACCGTGCCAAGCAGCGCAATAGCCATTGGACCACAATTACAGGTGGATTGTGGAAACTGGGCAAATCTTAGAGATACAAAGGGCTCTTATCGTGAACTTTCGGCAGTGGCCTTATACACCTACGCAGGAGATTCGTTTAAATACAACATAAAATTTTATGGTTCAACCAAGGAAAAGTTTAGCCGTGGGACTTTTCAGGGAACTTATGAAATAGAAGACCCTGAGTCTGCATCGAGAACAATTGAGATGCCCCTCAATATGAAATTTCGAAACAATAAATTAGAGTCTTTTATGTACAAGACAAAGTACATAAAGGCCGATATTAAATTTACTGATGTTCAGGGATTTGAAACTTATCAAACTTGCATATGGAAGTGGCGTTAAAGTGAGAAGGCGCTATGCGCTTGTCTTAATTCTAATTTCGACATTTGCATTTCCAACCAATATTCCTGCCAATGCCCTAACTACCGCTCCCCAAATAGCCCAAGACAAAGAATCAGGGTATGACCGTTCACTTTTCAAACACTGGATAGATGCAAACAAGAACGGCTGCGATACTCGAGCCGAGGTTCTAATTGCGGAAGCCATTGTTAAACCGAAAAAAGATAAGACGTGCAAACTTACTGGTGGCAAATGGCTTAGCGCTTATGATGGCAAGACCCTAACCGATGCTTCAAAATTAGACGTAGACCATTTGGTACCACTGGCCGAAGCCTGGCGAAGTGGCGCTTGGGCTTGGACTGCAAAGCAACGTCAAGACTATGCAAATGATTTATCAGATGAGCGAGCATTAATTGCAGTAACTCTTACGACTAACCGCTCAAAGTCCGATAGGGACATTAGTGACTGGGTACCAAAGATAGATACCTGTATGTATGTCAAGAATTGGGTTGCAATCAAGGTTCGCTACTCACTTACCT